>JAGRKR010000729.1 GCA_020442225.1 Hyphomicrobiaceae bacterium
TGGGCCCGCCGCGGGGCAAGCGCACCGGGGCGAGAGCGCCTCTCAGCGCGAGGCTCTTACCTCAGACGGCGTCGAGCCCGGCGCTCAGCAGCAGGGCGATCAGCGCCTCTGCGGACCGGGTGCGCTGGTCGCGCTGAAGAGCGTGCGCGCGGGCGGGCTCGCGATCGCGGATGGCCGCCGCGACGAGGCCGTGGTTGTGATCGTAGAGCCGGGGATGGGCCTGCAGGTGCGACGTCGACATGCGCGCGCGGTGGATCTGCTCGAGGGAGACGTCCAGGATCGCGCTCAGCCGGTCGTTGCCGGCGAACTCCACGAGCTTGCGATGGAAGCCGGCATCGGCGCGCGCCCACGGTACGATGGCGAGCTTGCGATGGGCTTGGCTGGCGCGTTTGGCGAAATCGTCGAGCGCACGGAGTTGCTTTGTCAGAAGGCCGCGCTCGGCCGCTCGCATGGCGGCCGTCGCTTCCAGGTCGATGATGATGTCGAAGATGTCCTGGATGTCGCCGACCGACAGAGGCAGGACTCGGATGCCCCGGCGCGGCCGGATCTCGACGAAACGTTCCTGTGCAAGACGGATCAGAGCCTCGCGGATCGGCGTGCGGCTCATGCCGAGCACCGCGGCGAGATCGCCCTCGAGGTGCTGAGAATCCGGCGGCATGTCGCCGGAAAGAATGCGATGGCGGATCAGCGAATAGGCTTGCGCCGTTCTCAGGTTCGTCCGCGGCGGTTTCGATGCTTCCGCGAACTGGGACGCCGTTGATCCACTTCTATGCCTCGACCGGGCCATGCCTCACGTCGTTCCTGGTATTGCCGAATGGCCTTCGCTCGTTCGCATCCGCGCCGGAGGACCAGAGATCCTGGTCGGCACAAAGCGAGCCGGACGAACGGACCACGATCCGCCCGCTCCTCGATACGCGGAGTGGCGGGAAGACCGGCGGTAGCAGCGCACCTCGGCATTCTGCCGATCAAATGATAGGCTTACGCACTAAATCGTCAGCATGCAAGGCAACAGCTTGGTTGCGCAGGCAAGGCGACCCCGGCTCGCTTGCGATGGTGCGATCCTCGTGCAATTCCGCCATGGCCCACGGTCGAGTACGGCCCTGGTCCCCGGTTGCGAGTGCGCCGGTGGCGGTGAGGTGGTACAGCCCCTTCCTCGTAAGCCCGCAGTTGAGGTACTGGTGGCGTTGCGTGTGGCGTCGCTCGAGGTTTGCGCCGGGAAAGCCGATATGAAGCAAGCCTCAGACGTTCCTGTCCGCGCGGCCCTTTGCCTGATGGCGATGCTGGCCTTCGTCACGATCCTGTCCCAGTTCTTCCGCTCGTCGCTCGGCGTCATCGGACCCGAGGTCATCCGCGAGCTCGGCCTGTCGTCGGGCGAGCTCGGGCTCGCCAACGCGAGCTTTTTCATCGCGCTGCTTCTGGCGCAGATCCCGGTGGGCCTGGCGTTCGATCGGATCGGCCCGCGCCTCACAGTCACCTTGCTCAGTGGCTTCGCCGTGGCGGGCGCGCTTCTTCACACGAGCGTGGAGACTGCCTGCGGTCTGGTCGCCTCGCGTTTTCTCCTTGGTCTCGGCTGCGCGGCGAGCTTCATGGCGACCATCGTACTGTCGACGCGCTGGTATGCGCCGAGCCTGTGGAGCACGGTGCTGAGCTGGACGTTCGCGCTCAGTCAGCTCGGCATCGTGCTTTCGGGAACGCCGCTCGCATTCGTCGCCAGCCAGTGGGGGTGGCGCTCGGCGTTCATTGTCGCGGCGGCGCTGGCTGCGCTGGCCGGGCTGCTTTTCTGGGTTCTGGTGCGGGACTACCCGCCGGGCGTCGCGAGACCGGCCGCCGCTCGCCTCGACGATCGACCTCTGGCCGGTCTGCTGCAGGTCTTGCGGACGCCGGGGCTTTATCGGGTGCTGGCGCTGCAACTCGTCGCCTACTCGAGCATCGCGACCGTGATGGGTCTTTGGGCAGGCCCCTATCTTTTCGATGTGCACGAGTTGAGCCCCTTGGCCCGCGGCAACGTGCTCGTCGCCATGGCGTTCGCACAGACGGTCGGCACACTCTGCTATGGTCCCTTGGATCGCCTCATCAACAGCCGCAAGTGGCTGGTCATGGGTGGCGGCAGCCTGAGCGTGATGATCCTGCTGGCGCTGGCTGCTGTGCCGAAGCCGAGCTTTGCCGCAGCGTTGACGCTGCTGATCCTGCTCTGCTTCATCGGCTCGTACGGACCCGTGCTGGTCGCTCACACCCGCAGTCTGTTTCCCGATCATCTGGCCGGGCGCGGCGCAACGACCGGCAACATCGCGCAGTTGCTCGGCAGCGTCGGGCTGCCCCTGACAACAGGCCTGCTCCCGCTCGCCTTTCCCTCCATCGGTGCCGGCTATGCGCCGGCCGCCTATCAGCTCATCTTTCTCTTCATTGCGGTCTGCCTTGCGGCCGGTCTCGCCTGCTACGGCACCGCTGCCGACAGCCGTCCGAAAGAATTATGACCACGGATTGTATTGGAAACGGCGGTTGCGATGCCTATGTTGGGCCTCTCATCCGTATTTTTTGCGAGGCGAAACCATGTCGATCGACGCCAAGAAGCTCCTGGACTCGTTCCTCGGAGGCGCTGCCACTCCCGGAGCGCCGGGGCAGGCCCCAGCCGAGGGCGCGGCCGGCCCGCTCGGAAACATCGGCGGCATTCTCGGCCAGGTCTTCGGGACCGCGACCGAGGGCGTGCGTGATGCGGCCGGCAAGGTCGAGCAGAAGACCGGCGTCGGCAACGCCCTCGACGACATTCTGCGCAAGGCGACCGGCGGCCCCGGCGCCGGCGATCTCCTGGGCAAGGCCAAGGATCTGATGGCCCAGAACCAGCTCGGAACGGGCGCCGTGCTCGGCGGTCTGGCGGCTGTTCTGCTCGGCACCCAGACGGGGCGCGGCATCGCCGGCACGGCTGCCAAGCTCGGCGGCCTCGCACTCATCGGCGGCCTCGCCTACAAGGCTCTGCAGAACTATCAGTCCGGGCGGCCTCTGCTCGAAACCAAGCGCACGGATGCCGAGATCGGCGATCTCACCGCACCGGCTGGCAGCGGCTTCGAGGAGGAGGCCTCCAACGAGGACACGGCGATCACCTGCCTGCGGGCCATGATCGCTGCCGGCATGGCCGATGGCTCCATCGACGAGACGGAGCGCAAGCGGATCATGGGCAGTTTCAGCGCCGCGGGGCTTGGCGACGAGGATGCCGAGTTCCTGAAGGGCGAGATCGCCGAGCCCGCGCAACCGGAGGATCTCGCCGAGGGGGTGCAGAGCGCCGAGGATGCGGCGAAGATCTATACGGCGGCCCGGCTCGCCATCGATCCGGACACCAACGAGGAGCGCGAGTTCCTGACGCGCCTGGCGACCGCGCTGAGGATCGAGCCGGGGCTGGTGGCGCATCTCGACGCCCAGGCGGCCAGCGTCAAAGTCTGACCGCCCTGGCGAGCTGACGACGAACAGGCCCGCGCATGCGCGGGCCTG
>JAGRKR010000078.1 GCA_020442225.1 Hyphomicrobiaceae bacterium
GAGATCAGCCAGGTCTTCGGCGAGATCGTCGGCCTCTGGTCGGCCGTCGCCTGGCAGGGCTTGGGCGAGCCCGAGCGCTGGCGGCTGATCGAGCTCGGCCCCGGACGCGGCACGCTGATGCAGGATGCGCTTCGCGCCATGAAGGTGCTGCCCGCCGCACTGGCCGGGCTCGAGGTCGTTCTCGTCGAGGCCAATCCGCGTCTCGCCGACGAGCAGCGGCGGCGTCTTGCGTCGGGAACGTGTCCGGTGTCCTGGCGAACGGCGCTCGCGCCTCTGCCCGGCGACCTGCCGGCCGTCATCGTCGCCAACGAGTTTCTCGACGCCCTGCCCATCGACCAGCTCTGGCGCACCGATACGGGCTGGCACATGCGCACCGTCGCGCTCGCCCCCGACGGGCGCCTGCAGTTCGCCAGCCGGCCGGCCGATGCGGCGCTGGCAGCGCGGGCCGTGGCGAGCGTTGCCCGACATGAGCGCGAGCCACGGTCCGGCGAGATCGTCGAGGTGCGCGACCTGAGCTCCCTTCTCACCGCACTGGCGCCGCTCACGGTGGGGGGCCTCACCTGCCTGTTCATCGACTACGGCCACGACCGGGCCGGCTATGGCGATACGCTTCAGGCCGTGCGCCGGCACGCCTACGAGCCCCCGCTGGCGCATCCGGGCCAGGCGGATCTCAGCGCACCCGTGGATTTCGCGGCAACGGCGGCCGACCTGGCGTCGCTCTCGCTGACCCCGTCGGCCAGCTTGCCGCAGGGGGTCTTTCTTGGGCGCCTCGGGGCTGTCGAGCGAGCCAGCCGGCTGATGGCCGCCTCCCCCACGGCCGCCGCCGGCATCGAGGCCGCCGTGCATCGCCTGATGGCGCCGTCCGGCATGGGCGGGCGCTTTCGCGCGCTTGCCGCCTGGAGTGGCCGGCGCCCGCCGCCTCCCCCCTTCACTTGAAGACGGGCCCCATTCACTTGAAGCCGGACCGGCGTCACTTGAACACGGGCCGCCAACGCCCCACACTCGGGCGCGCACCCAGCGCGAGGCAATCAGGGACCACGACATGACACATGCCCCGGCCGCTCCGAGCCCCTACCAGTCGCGCGCGCTGGCCTCGTTGCCGGGGCTCAGGCACGGCTTCTTCCCGCGCGGCGGCGGCGTATCCACAGGCCTCTATGCGTCCCTCAACTGCGGTCACGGCTCGCGCGACGCGCAGGACTCCGTGAGCATCAACCGCGCCAAGGTTGCATCGGCTCTTGGCGCACAATCTGACGATCTCCTCACCGTCCACCAGATCCACAGCGCCGACGTGCATGTCGCCAAGACGCCCTGGCCGCGACAGCAGGCCCCCCGCGCCGACGCCATCGTGACCGACGTACCGCAGCTGGCGATCGGCATTCTGACCGCGGACTGCGCCCCCCTCCTGCTCGCCGATCCCGTCGCGCGGGTCGCCGCGGCCGCGCACGCGGGATGGAAAGGCGCGCTCGGCGGCATCGTCGCCCGGACAGTCGAGGTCATGATCGACCTCGGCGCCCGTCCCGAGCGCATCCACGCCGCCGTCGGCCCGTGCATCTCGCAAGCCGCCTACGAGGTCGGGCCGGAGTTCGAAGCCGCGTTTCTCGCGATCGATCCGGGCCATGCCCGCTATTTCGCCCGCCCCGAGCCCGCGGCACGGCCTCGCTTCGACCTGCCGGGCTTCGTCGTCTCCCGTCTCGAGGCGGCAGGGGTCAGTCGAATCGAAGATCTGGCCGCTTGCACATACGCCAACGAAGCGGACTTTTTCAGCTACCGGCGCAGCACACATCGCAGCGAACCGGATTATGGCCGCCAAATCTCCGCCATTGTTCTAGCGTAGCGGAAGTTTTTCCACAGGAAGTATTGCCTTCGACCTGAGTTTCCCGAAGATGGGTGGGGAGAGGCAGGGGTTACGTCTGGACGGGACCAAATCAAGGGGTTAGACCGTTCCCCAGGGGTACCGGACCAATAAGATTAGAGGCCGCAAAGTCAGTATGACGGTCGCCGGATAAGAGCGGGTTAGGCAAGGGGGTCGTCAGAAATGACGCGATCTAACGCTGCCGCCACGTGGCTCCTGAGGGGTCTCGTCGCGGCCATAGCGGTTCTCCCGGCGCTCGGACTGGGCGGCTGTGAGACATCCAGCAGTATTTTCGCATCGGGTCCGTCGCCGATTGCGCAACCGGCTGCGCCCCCGGCGCAGCCCGCACGGCCCGTGGCTCGCGCCACGCTGGCCATCGCACCGATCATCGGCCCGCCGCACAACGTGGTCCAGCAGCTCAACAGCTCGATGTCGCAGTCGCTGGAGCGCCAGCAGATCGCCGTCGGCGATCCCAGGGCGACGCGGGTCAACTACACCCTGCGCGGCTACATCGTGGCAGCGCGCGACCGCTCGGCCGTCAAGGTCTCGTACATCTTCGACGTGACCGACGGTGCCGACAAGCGTCTCAAGCGCATCACCGGCGAGCGTCAGGCGGCCCCGACCACGAGCAAGGACCCCTGGACAGCCGTGACGCCGGCGATCGTGCAGTCCATCGCCGAGACGGTGGCGACGGATATCGGACGCTGGCTGCCGACGCAGGCCCCTGCCACGCCCGTGGCCGCGGTCGGTACGCCGCAGCCGGCGAGCGTGCGTCCGGGGCAGCCTGCGACGCTGCCGCCGCCCGCACGAACCGCCGCCCTGCAGCCGCCGCCGGCCACGACGACCGGTAGCATCCCCGCAGCGGTGACGGCCGTCGTCGTGCCCGTCAGGGGCGCTCCAGGTGATGGCAACGCGGCGCTCGCTGCGGCGCTCCAGCGTGAGCTGAGCCAGGGCGGTGTGACGCTGGCCCGTGCCCGCGCGCCCGGGGCCTATATGGTCCAGGGCATCGTCGCGATGGGCAAAGCCACCAACGGCCGCCAGTCGATCAAGATCGAGTGGCGGGTGAAGGACCCCGCGGGCAAATCGCTCGGCACCGTCTCCCAGAAGAACGACATCGCCCAAGGCTCGCTCGACGGCGCATGGGGCAAGACGGCCGACGCGGCAGCCTCGGCAGCAGCCCAGGGCATCCTCAAGCTGATCCCTGGCCCGAAGGCTACGAACTAGGGAGGGCCGGCGTCATGGTGCGATCGCCACTTCGATCGCTGCGTGACCGCTACGCCAATCCACAACTTCGAAACCGTAACGTCGCATCGAGGGCCCGGACCTGTTTACAGGTCCGGGCCCTGTTGCTAGTTTGCCGTGGCGTCACATTTCCTTCAAACGCGCAGGCCGCTCGATGCCTTTCGATATCCCAAACAGGAAGAGTGGCAGGAGTGCTCCGCGCATGAAGCTCGTCGCAGGCAATAGCAACCGCCCGCTGGCCGACGCGATCGCGGCCTACCTCAACACCCCCATGACCAAGTGCGTGGTCCGCCGCTTCGCGGACATGGAGGTGTTCGTCGAGGTCGAGGAAAACGTGCGCGGCGAGGACGTGTTCGTCCTGCAGTCCACCTCGTTCCCGGCCAACGACAACCTGATGGAGCTGCTGGTCCTGATCGACGCGCTGAAGCGCGCCTCGGCCAGACGCATCACGGCCGTCATCCCCTATTACGGCTACGCCCGCCAGGACCGCAAACCGGGTCCCCGCACGCCGATCTCCGCCAAGCTCGTGGCCAACCTCATCGAGCGGGCCGGCGCCAACCGCGTCATGACGCTCGACCTCCACGCGGGCCAGATCCAGGGCTTTTTCGATATCCCGACCGACAACCTGTTTGCCGCACCGGTGATCGTGCGCGACATCCAGCAGCGCTTCGAGAGCGACAACCTGATGGTCGTGTCGCCCGACGTCGGCGGCGTGGTCAGGGCGCGCGCACTCGCCAAGCGCATCAATGCGCCGATCGCCATCTGCGACAAGCGGCGCGACCGGCCCGGCGAGTCCGAGGTGATGAACGTGATCGGCGAGGTCGAGGGCAAGCGCTGCATCCTCATCGACGA
>JAGRKR010000730.1 GCA_020442225.1 Hyphomicrobiaceae bacterium
CCATCCTGCTGGGTCTCGGAAGAGCGCAGGTCTTCAAGGCCAAAGGCGGCGGGTCGTCAAAAAGGCCAAGTGACGTTGCCGATCGGGCGGCCCATGCTCATGCTCTCCTCCAGGCGCTTGACCATCTTCCCAATGTAGTAGCCGACAATCGGCCCGGTCTTTATCTTGAGGTCGAGGGGCGCCCGGGAGAGGTGATGACAACGTCCGGCCTCGATGCGAGCGGCCTGACACTCCTGAGGGTCGAGCCGGCCACCGCCGCCGAGCAATCTAATCGCGCTACCGTCTTCGCCTCCCCGAAAGGCATCAGCAAGCTCCGTCAAAAGATCGAGGACTTTCGGGAGAAGAACCGGACGAAAAAGGACGGGTCGGAAGGACGACCGTTCAATGCCGACCTTGTGCAGAGCATCGGTGCGATCGTGGAGGCTGGCCTGCGGGCCTTGTGGCGCAGCCCCAACCAAAAATTTCCCGAAGGGAACGACGCGAGGCCCTGGGAAATCTGGCTCGACAAGACGGTGGCTGCCCAATTCATTGCAGGTGCACCAGAATATGGCGTCGTCATCAGCATCGACCGTCTGGAATTCCCCGAAGATATCGTTGTGATTGGAACGTCGACCAGAGAGGCACTGGCATTGGTCGTGCGTCGGCTGGGTGGCGTTAGGGCGCTCGCAGCGCCAACCGTCACGGCCGACTATTTCGACGCACTCGAGATCGAGGAGCAGGTGGAATGGTTGGATGACGTAGCGGGAAGAACAACGTTCCACGACGGTGCCGACACCAACTATATTACCTTGCTCGACCGCGGGGTCAGCAGGGCGCACCCGCTGATTGCTCCGGCGCTTGCCGTCGATGATCGTCATGCGGCAGATCCGGCGTGGGGCCTTGAGGATCCCGTTGGTCACGGTACGCAGCTGGCCGGCCTGGCTCTGTTCGGGGACTTGACGGTCGCGCTGCAGACGATGAACCCCATTCACGTTCGTCATCGGCTGGAGTCCGCAAAGATCATCCCGGATGCTGGCCACAATCCGCACCACCTGCTGGGCGCAGTGACGCGGGATGGCATCGATGCCGTCGAGGTAACCAGTGACCGTCGGCGGACATTTACGATGGCGAGTACTACCGAGGAGGATACCCCGCACGACGGCGCCCCCACATCCTGGTCTAGCGAGATCGACCAGCTGACCTCCGGTGTTTCCGGCGAGAAGAAGATCAGACGATTGCTCCTAGTGTCGGCCGGTAACACCAACCAGGACCAATTCGGGAACGACGACTACCTGACAGTCTGCGATCGCCCGGACCACGAAGTGGAATCGCCGGCGCATGCCTGGAACGCGATTTGTGTCGGAGCTTATACCGAGAAGAATGCACTGCCGGCGGGCGAGTTTGGCGGGCCGCTAGCGCCGCTCGGCGACCTCGCACCATCATCACGGACGGCAAGCTGGTCATCCCATTGGCCGCTCAAGCCCGACGTCGTTTTCGAGGGTGGCAATTGGCTGGTCGACGGTGCCCCTCCACCGATGAAGCATCCTGCACTGTCGCTCCTCACCACCGATCATCAGTTCCCGCAGCGCGCCTTCACCACCACCGGTGAAACGAGCGGCGCCACGGCATTGGCGGCGCGTGCCGTGACCGAGCTTTGGTCTGACTATCCCGAACTTTGGCCCGAAACCGTCCGGGCCCTGTTCGTGTCGTCCGCGCGCTGGACCCCTCAGATGAGGAGTCATTTGCCGGTCACACCCGCTAAGGGAGACTACGCGCCGCTTTTCAAGCGGTATGGCTATGGTGTTCCGGACCTCGAGCGCGCGCGCCGCAGCGCTTCCAATGCGCTCACCCTTGTGGTGCAGGACACTATCACCCCATACCGAAAGGCGGACAAACCCTCCCCGCAGCACATTCATAACCAGATGAAGGTGTTCCAGTTGCCGTGGCCGGCCGCGGAATTGCGCAAGTTGGTCGACGCGCCGGTGAGCCTGCGCGTTGCACTGAGCACGTTCATCGAACCAAACCCGTCCGAACCGGCAAGAGGTTCGAAGTTCCGATACGCCTCACACAACCTGCGCTTCAAGCTGAACCGGCCGAACGAGAACGAGGCCACTTTCCTTGCGCGTATCAGCAAGGCCGCAGAACAACCTGACCAACCCATACTTGAGGAAGACGACAACTGGACGTTCGGTCGCAACCGACGCGATGTGGGGTCGCTGCACATCGACGAATTGGTATGCCCGGCATCCGACTTGGCGCGCCGTAACCTGATCGCAGTGCATCCCGTCGCCGGCTGGTGGAAGACCAAGACCGTCCACAATCCTGAAAATCGGACTGCCCGCTTTGCCCTGATCGTGGAGATCGATGCAGGCGAGACGAACGCGGATCTCTATGCAGAAGTCCAAGCCGTGATAGAGAACCTCAATGTGATTGCCGCTGCCGTCTGATTCTCCCAGCGCTGCCGGCGTGCTGCAGTAGTGACCATTAGGCCAGATTCCTTCCGTTGGTCAGCTCAGCGACAGTGCGACAATTGCCATGCTCGGTTCTGTCGACTACGTGCCCGAAGCGGGACACGTCGGATATTGACTCAGGGATCCGACATCATGGGACACGGGGTGTTGATCGGCGTGGAATAAGG
>JAGRKR010000079.1:0-2172 GCA_020442225.1 Hyphomicrobiaceae bacterium
GCAACCACAGCGCCAGCGCCACGAAGCCGCCGAACACGAAGAAGGAGTACAGCGGAAAGCGCCAGACCTGGATGTTCTTCAGCGGCTCGAGCTGCGAGCCGGCCGAGACGGGCCGTGCGCCGGTGCGCCTGCGTTCCACCTGAACCGGGTCGGTCTTCGCCAGCAGGTAGAACAGCACGGCGGTCGCGGCCAGCACGATCGCGTAGACGCGGGCCGTGCCCTCCCAGCCGAGCGCGACGACGAGGAACGGCGCGCCGAAGTTGGTGACGGCGGCGCCGACGTTGCCCGCGCCGAAGATGCCGAGCGCGGTGCCCTGCTTCTCCTTCGGATACCAGCGCGAGACGTAGGCGATGCCGACCGCGAACGAGCCGCCGGCGACGCCGACGCCGAGGGCGGCGATCAGGAATGTCGGATAATCGTAGGCGAAGGTCAGCAGCCACGTCGCCAGGGCTGCGGAGATCATGACGCCCGTGTAGACGATGCGGCCGCCGTACTGGTCCGTCCACACGCCGAGCATCAGGCGGACCAGCGAGCCGGTGAGAATTGGCGTGCCGACCAGAAGACCGAACTGGGTATCGTTGAGACCCAGATCCTTTTTGATCTGAATGCCAATGATGGAAAAGATCGTCCAGACCGCGAAACAGACCGTAAATGCGATCGTGGAAAGCCAGAGTGCTCTATTCTGATCCGATGAGCTCGGCGTGTGTGCCGACATGTCTGCCCCCTATCTCTGCAAAGTGCGCGTGAGGATCGCGGGAAGGGTGGCGATCAGGGGGGTGTCGGATGCTTGATCTAAGTCAACAACACCCGCAAACACCATATTTTCAAAGCGCACGCCGCCGGACGTCAGGGGGGCATGATCGTGCGGTCAACACGCACTCGCCCTTGCGTCAAGTCCTGTCTTGACTATTATCAACTATCAGCTTGACGCCAATTGGCGTGTAAATCCGGGCTGCGAGGAGCGCATGAGAGCTGACGAAATCGAACAAGTCCGCGGGCTGCGCATCTTCGAAGGCGTGGAAAAACGCCATGTTGATTCGATGCTCCGGATTTCGTTCCTGCAGAGGTTCCCGCAAGGTGTGGAACTCGTCCGGGAAGGTGATCCGGCGGACTTCCTGCACGTTGTCGTGGAGGGCAAGGTCGAGGTCTTCTCGGGCTATCGCGACCGCGAGACGACGGTGGCTGTGCTGGGTCCGGGCCAGTGCTTCATCATGGCGGCCGTCGTGCTCGATCGTGTGTACCTGAAGTCCGCCCGTTCGCTGACCGCGGCGCGCATCCTGCTGATCCCGGCCGATGCCGTGCGCCAGTGCTTCGAGCAGGACGGCGCCTTCGCCCGCTGTCTCGCCTCGGACTTGGCCGGCGCCTATCGCATGGTGGTCAAGGAGCTGAAGAACCAGAAGCTGAGGTCGGGGTTGGAACGCCTCGCCAACTGGCTGCTGGCGCATCAGGAGGAGATCGGCGGCAACATGCGCTTCGAGCTGCCTTTCGAGAAGAAGGTTCTGGCCTCCCGCCTCGGTATGGCGCCGGAGGTGCTGTCGCGCTCGTTTGGTGCGCTCGCGCCTTACAAGGTCAACGTCAAGGGCGCCATGATCGAGATTCGCGACGTCGAGGCGCTGCGCAAGCTCGCGAGGCCGACGCCGACGATCGACGATCCGAAGAGTTGAAGGTCGCGGGGCCAGATCGTGCCCCGATGCGTCGCCAACTCGGCGCTGCCGGATGATCCGAGAGCGGCTATTGCGGTCGCTGCGATCCCGAAAGACGGCGCTTGCCCGCGGTTGATTGCTTGCGCAAGCTGGCTGTGGCCTTGCGATTCGCAGGGTCGAAGTCAAGGGAGACCGCTATGGATCCTGTTGCAGTCGTCATTTGGCTTGCGATCGGCGCAGTTGCGGGTTGGCTCGCCGGTCAAATCATGAAGGGTGGTGGGTTCGGACTGTTCGGTGACATCATCGTCGGCATTGTCGGCGCCGCGATCGCCGGGTTCGTTCTGCCGCGTGTCGGTATCGTCATCGGTGGGGGCATCGTCGCTGCAATCATCAACGCGACGATCGGCGCCTGTCTCCTGTTGTTCGTGCTGCGGCTCGTCAAGCGCTGATGTGCTGAGCCCTTACGCGACGCCTCGCCTGTGGTGGTAGGGCCGGTGATGGCGGGACGCGATATATGGCGCGTCCCGTC
>JAGRKR010000079.1:2274-2669 GCA_020442225.1 Hyphomicrobiaceae bacterium
GGCTGCCAGCAGCATGTTGAGGGGTACGCTCGAACTGTCGACGACCTTCACGACGAGCGCGCTCCATGGCAGAGAGAGAATGACGGCGAACACGCCCGCCAGGGGATCGGGTGTGATGATGGCCGCCGCACTGAGCGGGATGAAGGCGAGCGCGATCACACAGGCGGCGACATAAGCGCCGACGATGAGCCGGCAGGCGGTTGATCTCGGCATCGCTTGGCTCTCCCGCGTGAGGGGCTTGCGGCGGGCCACGGCTCCGGTCTGCCGTCGAGCCGCCAGGATGATCCGCCCTGCCCTTCTTATCAGGCATGGCCACCCTGCGTCGATGGAGGGTGTGTGAGGGGGAGGATGTCGGCGCAGCGCGGTCGGTATCGAGCGCGTTCCGTCGGCTGCTG
>JAGRKR010000731.1:0-1836 GCA_020442225.1 Hyphomicrobiaceae bacterium
CGCCGTGATCGGCAATGATCTTCGAGACCAGCGCCAGGCCAAGCCCGGTGCCGTTCTCGCGCCCGGACACGAAGGGCTCAAAAACTTCGTCAACAATGGTGTCGGGAATGCCGGGGCCGTCGTCCTCGATGACAAGGATGGCCGCCCTGTCCTCGACGGAAAGCCGTACCCTCGCCCTCCCGCCATATTTCAGCGCGTTCGCAAGCACGTTGCGGATGGCGCGCTCGATGGCATTGTAGCGCGCCGGGACCACGATGCCCTCGGCCAGTTCGGCCTCGACCTCCAGTCCTTCGTCGCGCTGCTCTTCAACGAGAGCGTCGACCAGGGATGTCAGGTCGACCTTGACGATGCTGCCGTCGCGCATCGTCGCGCGGGTGAAGGTCATGATGGCGCTGATGATGCCGTCCGCCTGCGCGAGACGGGCGGCGATCTGCTCGACCGCATCGCCCGGTTCGATGCGCCGCAACAGAAGCGATATCGAGGCGAGCGGCCCCTTCAGATCGTGCCCGATGCTCTGCAGGAGCGCGATCTGGTAGTCGATGGAATTGCCGACCCGTTCGCTCATGTTGTTGAACACCGAGACGAGTTCGCGCACGTCCGAGCTGCCCCGGTCGGTGACGGGATCGGGACGGCCACCACGCGCGAGCGTTTCGGCAGCGCCGACGAGCTGGCCGAGCGGCCGCATGATGCGCGCCGCAATCAACAGTGCCACAACGACGAGCACGAGAAATATCGGCGTGACCGCCAGCGCCTGCAGCAGGGCAGGCCCGACGAAGGGAATGTGCGGACCGAGCGTGTAGAGGCTGTACCAGTGGCTGTCCCCATCGAGCCGCACGGACAGCACGAAGGTGGTCGCGTCCATGTAGCCGCCGGGGATGTCCGGCTCGTCACGATCTCGCGGTGGGCCAGCGAAACGCGGCGTGCCGGATATCGTCAGCGCCACGGGGTTGGGGTGTTCGACCAGCTTCATGACGCCGGTCAGCTGACCCTCCATTTGCGGTGGGGTCCTGGGTACCCTCACCTGGCGGCTCGCCGCGTTCGCTTCGGCGACCTTCAGGCCCTGAGCATTCAGGAACGCCAATGCCGAGGCCGCCCTTTGCGGCTCCGGCACGTCACCCTTGTCGGGCCAGACGCCGGAACGATCCTCAACCAGCAGGACGCTTATCGGGGTGCGAAACGCCCGCGCCACGTCATCGCGCAATTCCGGGCTTGCGGCGCTCACGGTCGGCAGCGCGAAGCGGAGAACGTTCACCTGGCCATCACGCGCCATTACCGCCCGGCTCGACACCGAAAAATAGAGATTGGCGCCCAAGGACGCCAAAAGCGCCAGAAAAACGGTGGCGATGATCAGCCAGGCGACCTGAGCGCGCAGGGAAAGTCGGGAAGCTATGGAGGTCGTCATGGTCTTTCCCACGGATGCCGGGCGTCGCTCATGATGCCGGGATTTCTAGCCCCGCGTGCATACCCGCATTCGCGACAAGCCGCGATACCCCATACCGCCTCCTTCGGAGTCCGAAAGTGATGCGCTCCGATCAGAGGCCTCAGGCAGATGCACTTCTTCTAGGTTTGTCGAACGGCCAGACGCGGCAGGCTGATCCGCACGCGGAGCCCTCGACCGCTCCTGCCCTCATCAAGCACCAGCCGACCGCCGAACAGCGTCGCGATTTCCGACACAATCGACAGCCCAAGCCCCGCGCCGTGCTCGCCGGCCCCGCTGTCGTGGGAAAATCGCTTCAGCACGCGTTCGCGCATGGCGGGGGGAATACCTGGTCCGTTGTCCTCGACTTCTATGACGGCATCGCTGCCGATTTCGCTCACGCGGACCGTCGCCTCCCT
>JAGRKR010000731.1:1912-3319 GCA_020442225.1 Hyphomicrobiaceae bacterium
CAGGCACCACGCCGTCGGTCTCCACCCCGAGGTCGACTCCGTTGCGGGCGGCCTGCTGGACATAATCGGCGACGAGATCGCGGGCGAGTTTTGCGCAATCCGTGGTTCTGCCGGCGAGACTGTCAGACGCCTCCGCGTCCAGTCGCGCGAGCACGAGGAGTTGCGAAAGCACCCTCTCCGCTCGCGCCGCGGCATCGTCAGCGTGACCAGCGGCGGCCTGTGCGTCGGCGAGCGTGGTGGCCCGACGCGCCAGCGCCAGTTCGGTGCGGATCACGGCCAGTGGCGTGCGCAGCTGATGGCTGGCGTTGCCGGTGAAGCGGCGAAGGGCGTCGAGCGCGCCGGCAAGGCGTGCCATGAAGCCATTGATCGTCGCCACCAGCCCGCCAACCTCGCGCGGCACGTGGTGCTCGATCGGGCGCAGGTCATCCGGTGAACGGCGCCCGATCGCGCCCTCCAGACGATAGAGCGGCCTGAGGCCGACGCTGACCGCCAGCCACACGATGATCGCGGCGCTCGCAATCAACATCGTCTGCCGGACGATCGAGCGCAGCAGGATCTCCTCGGTCAGGCGCTGGCGAGCGCTGGTCGTCTCGGCCACGGTGACGCGAAAGGGAATGGACTTCAGTCCGCTCGACGCGGCGCCGTCGAGCACTGCGATGCGGATCGGCTCGTCGCGGAACACGGCATCGCGAAACGACATGCCGGCGGTCTCTGCAGCCGCGCTGTCGGGCCCCGGCAGGCCCTGATAGCCGGTGATGAAATCGCCGGGCGGCCCGTCGATCCGGTAGAAGACGCGGTCCTGTGCAGCCGAGGTGAGCATGTCGAGCGCGACGTATGGAATGTCGACTTCCAGGGCGCCACCATCGCCGACGATCACACGCTCGCCGATCGCCTGTGCCGATCCGCCAAGAACGCGGTCGGACACCTGGTCGGCGAGATTGCGCGCCGAGCGATAGGTCTCGACCATCGCCGCGACGCCGATGAGGACGAGCGGCACGAGCAGCCAGAGCAGCAGCCGGCGGCGCAGCGAATAGGTCGTCACCACCGCGGACATCAGGCGGCGGCGTCCTGCTGCAGGTAGTAGCCGAGGCCGCGCGCGACGCGGATCGAGACGCCGGCAGGCGCCAGCTTCTTGCGGAGCCGGCTGACATACTGCTCGATGGCGTTGTCGCTCACCTCTTCGTCGAACGCCGACAACGAATCCGCGATGCGCTGCTTCGGCACGACGCGGCCGTTCGCCAGCATCAGGGCTTCCAGCACACTCAACTCACGCGCCGGAAGTTCGATCTCGCGGCCGGCACAGGTGAGCGCCCGCGCTTTCAGATCAAGGGTCAGCGGGCCGCTTTCGACGAGCGACGAGCCAAAGCCCGCGCGCCGGCGCAGGAGGACGCGGATGCGCGCCTCCAG
>JAGRKR010000080.1 GCA_020442225.1 Hyphomicrobiaceae bacterium
CTGACGGGCCGCATGATGGATGCGACCGAGGCGGAGCGGGCGGGACTGGTCTCGCGCGTGGTGCCGGCAGCCGATCTCGTCGACGTCGCGATCAAGGCGGCCGAGAAGATCGCCTCGTTCTCGCTTCCGGCCACGATGATGACCAAGGAGAGCGTGAACCGCTCCTACGAGACGACGCTTACCGAGGGCATCCGTTTCGAGCGGCGCGTCTTTCACGCCATGTTCGCCACCGAGGACCAGAAGNNCAGAAGGAAGGCATGGCCGCGTTCGTTGCGAAGCGGAAGCCCAACTTCAAGAACCGCTGAGGCGGCGCTCGCTGCGACTCACTTCGCGGCAGGGGTGCGCGGGTAGTCCTGCTTGTGCTCGAGATGGCGGTGGGTGAAGAAGGCGATGGCGCTGATGGCGGCAATCGTCAGCGCGCCGATGACGAACACATGGTTCGCGGCCCAGTCCGCCTTTCGCGTGCCGAGCTTGCCCGACGCCACGAGCCCCACGAGCCCGCCCAGTGCCAGTGCACCCTGGATCGCGCCGAGGCGCGCTCCCAGACGCAGCATCGCGGGTCGGCGCAGCGAGCTACGGGGATAGCCGACGAGCTTCACGTATGAGACGAGAAGGGCCGCGACAAGCAGCATGGCCACCGCGTACTGCCAGCCGTGACGCCAGCTCAAGGGCGCCAGCCAGTACATGCCGAGCAGGGACAATGCCCCCCACTCGTAGGTGAGCGCCATGAGTCGCGCGTTGCGTCGCGCGGCGTGCATGATGGTGTCGGGCAGAACCCGATCCGACCGCCAGTGTGGCCGGTTGACAGCGACGGCGCCCATGATCGCCGCCACGGCGAAGAACGCGCCTGCCGCGAAGTTGAGGAGACGATGGTCCGCGGCCGCCGTCCAGGTCATGGCGCCGACGCTCACGAGCAGCGCCAGCAGGACCCACACGACATACTTCTGAAGAGACATGGCTCGGCCCTGCTTCGCTCGGCGGCGCTCGTGCTCGTTGCGCGCCGCTATTTCTGCCCGAAGCGCTTGCTCGACTGCAAGGCCACGAGCGAGATGACGGCGAGCGCCATTGCGCCGAAGAAGAAGATGTTGTTGCCGGCCCAGTCCTGCGATCCCGGCCGCATGCCCGCCACCGTCTTGAAGCGCCACATCTTTCCGTCGACGAGCAGGCCGATCATGATCGCGCCCATGCCGACGAGCTGGATGAGCGACAGGTAGCGTGCGATCTTGAGAAGCGTGCGGTCCTCCGTCTTCGATTCCGCATCACGACCGAGCAGGAACGAGAAGAAGAGACACAGCGCGCCGGCCAGCACGAAGGCGATCACGAACTGCCAGGCTTCCTTCCACTGCAGCACGGACCAGTAGGTCGTGAACAGCGCCAACGAGCCCCAGATCCAGACGAGGGACATATAGCGGGCGTTGAGGGCGGCGATTTCCGGCTCGCTGGCTCGCGCGTCCAGCGCCAGCTTGTTCTCGCGCAGGGCGTAGACCGCGAAGAAGATCGGCACGATGCAGGCGATCACCATGTGAACGTAGAATTTCTCGGCCGCAGCCGTGATGACGAGAAGCGCGACGCTGACGCAGATCACCAGAACCCAAACGATCATTGCAGCCATCGTATCCCCCTATGGCTCGCATTCTTCATTTGCCGGCCGGCAAGGCGACGTCGCACCGAGCCCCGTCCTGCGGACCGGGTCGGCGCGCCACATCCTTGCGCCACATCGAGGCCGCGCTCCCATGAGCCCAGGCCGCTTCACTCAACACTGGTAATAGGACCGGTACCACGCGATGAAACGGCGAACGCCTTCCGCGATCGGCGTGCTCGGGCGGAACCCGACGTCGCGGACCAGACGATCGACGTCGGCATAGGTTTCCACCACGTCGCCCGGCTGCAGCGGCAGCAGCGTGCGCTCGGCCTTGCGGCCCAGCTCCGTCTCGATCAGGCCGAGCAGGTCCAGCAGATGCACGGGCTGGTTGTTGCCGATATTGTAAAGGCGATAGGGAGCCGACGATGTCGCGGAACTCGGCGTCGCGCCCGACCAGTCGGGATCGGGTGCCGCCACGGCGTCGAGCGTCCGGCAGACGCCTTCGACCACGTCGTCGACATAGGTGAAGTCGCGGGAATGATTGCCGTGGTTGTAAAGCTCGATCGGCTGGCCGGCGAGGATCGCCTTGGCGAACTTGAACATCGCCATGTCCGGCCGGCCCCATGGCCCGTAGACCGTGAAGAAGCGGAGTCCGGTGACCGGCAGCCGGTAGAGATGCGCGTAAGAGTGCGCCATCAGCTCGTTGGCCTTCTTGGTGGCCGCGTACAGGCTGATGGGATGGTCGACGTTCTGGGAGACGCTGAACGGCACGTTGGTGTTGGCGCCGTAGACCGAGCTCGATGACGCGAAGACGAGATGCTCGACCTTGGCGTGGCGGCACGCCTCGAGCAGGTTGAGAAAGCCGACGAGGTTCGAGTTGCCGTAGGAATAGGGGTCCTTCTCGGCATGCCGGACGCCGGCCTGGGCGGCAAGGTGCACGACGCGGTCGGGCCGGGTCTCGCTGGAGCTGAACAGCGCGTCCATCACGGCGCGGTCGGCGAGATCGCCGCGGATCATGCGGAACGCGCTCGATCCTTCGAGCAACGCCAGACGCGCCTCCTTGAGGGAGACGTCGTAATAGGGGTTCAGATTGTCGATACCGACGACCTCGTCGCCGCGCTTCAGCAGAGCCTGGGCCGTGTGAAAGCCGATAAAGCCAGCCGCGCCCGTCACAAGAATGCGCATACGTCGCTCGAATCGTTGGTTGACGCCTCTCGCCTTGTCTTAGCAGCCGAGGCCGGCAGGAGCCAGCATGGCGGACGACAGCGACGAAGTGGCGCTTGCCGGCCGTTCCCTCTGCCGCCGAGACGGCTGGCATATGAGCCACACTGTGGCGCGGATCGGCCGGGCGGGCGACGAATCATGCTACGTTGACTTGAACTCTTCATGGGAGCGGGGGCGCGATGATCGGCTTCCAACGCACGGGAGTTCTCGCTTCGGATATCCTGGGCATGCTGGCCTGGCGAGGCGGTGGTGTGACCTTCGTCGAGCTGCTGAAGTTCGTGCCGGAGTTGCGCGGTGCGCTGCCGTTCCACGACGAGACCTGTCCACCCATTCTCTACTGGCAAGGCCTCTGCGAGGATGGCATCGCCGCCATTCGCAGCGCGCTCGACGACGGCTACGTGCAATTGCTGCCGGTGAGCCCCCTCGTCTACGTCCTCGACGGATACGTTTCACAGATTCCCCTCGCCTGCGAGCGCAAGAGCTACCGGGAGACCCGCTGGCTGCCGGTCACGTTCGCAGTCACCGAGGCGGGCGCGGAGACCGCTGCGCGCGAAGGCCTCGTCATGGCCGCGAACACACGACTGTTCCGCCACTAGCTCTCGCCTAACGCAATCGATCGGATTGGGGGCGATCCGCCTGTCCATTGCGTGCGGGCACCCGATGTCTCGATCCCGAAATGTGCCGCCGCCGCCGATGACGGTATTGTCTAGGAATTCAATCAGAAAACGGAATATCAGAGTTAACTGCACGTAAATAATGGCCCCATAGCATGCGGCTTGGGGAGCGCTCGAGGCTACGGCGTCGCGCGCGTGGGACGCAGGGATTGCGATCGGCAGTACGTGGGCAGGCATGCTCATTGCCGGCGCCATCTCGTTTCCGCGCGAGGTGCGGAGTTCCGCTCGTCTCCCTCTTCGAGGACGTCGGTCTTCTGGCGCATGAGGGCGGGGTGAAGGAGACTTCGAACAGCAAGGCAGCGCCGGCCGGAAAGGTGAAGCGGCGGCATGCGAGCTTCAGCTTGAAGCTGAAGCTGCTCGTGCTCGGGCCCATCGTCGTCTCGCTGCTCTGCGTGGCGTTCCTCTCCGTCGTCTTCCTCTATTTCACACTCGTTCTTCCCTCCCCGTTGACCGTCGAGCAACGTCAGGGGGCGCCCGTCGTGCGCATTCTGGCGCGTGACGGCTCGGTCCTCGCCGAGCGCGGCTCCGGCCGGGGCTACGTCCCGCTGGACCTGATGCCGCGACAGCTCGTGGAAGCGGTCGTCGCCACGGAGGACAGGCGGTTCTTCCAGCACTGGGGCCTCGACCCGCGCGGGCTGTTACGGGCGTTCTTCACCAACTTGCGCGCCGGCCGCTACATGCAGGGCGGCTCGACGATCACCCAGCAGCTCGCCAAGAACCTGTTCCTGCACTCGAACAGGACGCTCGGCCGCAAGATCGACGAGCTGCTGCTCGCCTTGTGGCTGGAATTGCGGCTGAGCAAGCGCGACATCCTCGAGGTGTACCTCAACCGCGTCTACTTCGGCAGCGGGGCCTATGGCGTCGAATCGGCGGCGCGCACCTATTTCGGCAAGCCGGCGACCAAGCTCACGCTGGCCGAATCCGCGCTGCTGGCCGGCATGCTCAAGGCGCCGTCGCGTTATTCCCCGTCGGCCAAGCCGGGCTTGGCGCGCGCCCGTGCCCGTGTCGTTCTCGCCAATATGCACGCGGCAGGCTTCATCTCGAAGCCGCAGCTTCGAACGGCGCTGGCGTTTTCGCTGCGCTTCCGCATGGAGGAGCAGCAGAAGAAGGAGCGGGGGCTCGAGTACGCCGTCGACCACGTTCTCGAGAGCTTGCCGGACCTCGTGTTGCCACGTCACGGCAGGATCTCCGTCGAGACGACCATCGACGCCGACTTGCAGCGGCTCGCTCAGGCCGCGATCACGCGCAGCCTCGAGCGTGATGCCGCCCGCTTCAAGGCCGGGCAGGCCGCACTCGTCATGCTCGACAGGGACGGCGCCGTCAGGGTGATCGTCGGTGGGCGTTCCTACAAGACGAGCCAATTCAATCGCGCCAGCAAGGCGCGCCGGCAACCGGGCTCGGCCTTCAAGCCGATCGTCTACCTGACGGCTGTGGAAACGGGGCTTCTTCCCGACAGCGAGGTCAAGGATATCCCTGTGGTCGTCGATGGCTGGATGCCGCGCAACACGAGCGGGCAGTATCGCGGCAGCATGACGTTGCGCGACGCCCTGTCGGGCTCGGTCAACTCGGTCGCCGTGCGGCTGCTGCTCGAGTCGGGCATCGCCAAGGTCAAGGAGACCGCCAGACGTCTCGGCATTCACTCGACGCTCGGCAGCGATGCCTCCATCGCGCTCGGCACCTCGGAGGTCACGCTGCTGGAGCTGACGTCGGCCTACGTGCCATTCGCGAACGGCGGCTATGCGCGCCAACCCTACGTTGTTCGTCGCGTGGTCAGCGAGGACGGTACGGTGCTGTTCAAGCGGCGTGGCAAGGACCAGCCGGGCGGGCGCTCAGCGCGGGCCGACGAGCCCGTCGTCAGCCGCAAGCACATCGGCGCCATGAACGACATGCTCAACGCCGTCGTCGTCCAGGGCACGGGGCGAGGCGCCGTCATTCCCCTTCATCCCGTCGGCGGCAAGACCGGCACGAGCCAGGACTACCGCGACGCGTGGTTCATCGGCTACTCCGCCCGCTTCGTCACAGGGGTATGGCTCGGCAACGACGATGCACGGCCGATGCGGCAGGTCACGGGCGGCGGCCTGCCGACCAGGATCTGGCGCGAGGTGATGCTGGCCGCGCATCGGGGCTTGAGGCCCATTGCGTTGCCGGGCACCATCGTTTGGCAGCCCGCCTCTCCGCCACTCGTCGTGGGCGAGGCCGGGGACCGCGTCAAGCCACGCATGCTCGAGGCTGCCGGCGGACCCGTGGCGCCCGCGCGCGGCTCCGGCTGGGGCCTGGACTTTCTTGCGCGCCTGTTCGGCAAGTAAAGCGCAAGCCGCGAAGCGATCGGCAGCGCATGCGCCGAGCGGCACCCTAGTGATGCGAGCCTTTGTGTGAGCCCGGCGCGCTCGACCCGATCGCCTCGACGTCCAGCTCGATCTCGATCCTGCCGGCCTTCTCGAACGTCAGCGTCGCCTTGACGGCTTGCCCCTTCACGATCGGTCGTCGCAAGTCGATGAACATGATGTGGTAGCCGCNNGGCTTGAGCTCGACCTTGCCGCCGGCCGGGATCTCCAGGCCCTTGGGCAGCAGGCGCATGCGCATGACGCCCTTCTCGACGGACATCTCGTGGATCTCGATCTTGCCGGCAATGGGAGAGGCGCCGGCGATCAGCCGATCGGGTTGACCGCCCTTGTTCTCGATGGTCACGAAGCCGGCGCCGACTTTCGCCCCTCCAGGCGTGGCGCGCGACCACGGGCTGCTCAGCACCAGCGCGCCGAGCTTGTATTCGCGGGCCTGCGCTGTCGATGACAGGACCGTCACGATTGCAGCCGCGAGCAGGGCTGCCGTCAAAGACCAGCGAGGCATCATCGTCATCTCCATGTCCGGCCCATACTTGGCCGCGTGCCGGCGACCTCCCGTCCGGGGGGTTCGCATACAATCTACGCGATCGGGGTGTTTCGAGCGGGCCGCCGCCGAGGTTACAAATTGACACAGCTTCGGGATCGGCGCCCCCCTTCACCATGGCGACAGAGCGTCAGCCGGCCGGCCTCCTCGCAACGATATGCTTGACCAGGACGCCAGGAGCAGCAATCTCGCCCGCCTGTGGCGAAAGTAACTTGTCCGGCGACCGGCGGAGGCCCCTGACGGCAATGGCGAGCACAATCATGAATCTTGCGCGGCTCCTGCGGGCCGGCATCGTGCTGGCCCGGCACGGCGTGCGCTTCGTGCCCGCGGGGATGAAGGTTCCGCTGCCGCTGACGCTCGCGCGGGTCGCCGCCTATCCGTTCTGGCTTCTCGAAGCGCCCTTCCGCCGGCGCCAGTCGAAGGCGACGCGTGTGTCGGAGGCTCTGAACAGCCTCGGGCCGTCCTACATCAAGCTCGGTCAGTTCCTGGCGACCCGCGAGGACGTCATCGGTGGGGAGCTGGCGCGCGACCTGCGACACCTGCAGGACCGGCTGCCCCCCTTTGGCATGGCGGAGGCGCGCCGGACCATCGAGGAGGCGTTCGGCGGCCGGCTGGAGGATCACTTCGCCGCCTTCGATCCGCCGGTCGCCGCGGCATCCATCGCCCAGGTGCATTCCGCTGTCGTCGAGGAGCACGGCCAGCGCCGCAAGATGGCGGTCAAGATTCTGCGCCCCGGAATCGAGCGGCGCTTCAAGCGCGACCTCGAAAGCTACTATTTCGCGGCGCGCACCATCGAGCGCTTCCACGAGCCGTCGCGCCGGCTGAAGCCCGTCGCGGTCGTCGACACGTTGAAGCGGACGACGGAGCTGGAGATGGATCTGCGCCTCGAGGCGGCGGCCATCTCGGAAATGGCCGACAACATCCGCAGCGACGAAGGATTCCGCGTGCCCAACGTGGATTGGCGGCGCACCTCGCGGCGGGTCCTGACGCTCGAGTGGATCGACGGCGTGCCCATCTCCGACAAGGCCGGCTTGCAGGCGGCGGGGCACGATCTCAACGCGCTCGGCTTGACGGTTCTGCGCTCGTTTCTGCGACATGCGATGCGCGACGGCTTCTTCCATGCCGACATGCATCAGGGCAACCTGTTCGTCGATGCCGCCGGCACCGTGGTGGCGGTCGATTTCGGCATCATGGGTCGGCTCGGCCCGAAGGAGCGGCGCTTCCTCGCCGAGATCCTGCACGGTCTCATCACGCGCGACTATCGCCGCGCGGCCGACGTGCACTTCTGGGCGGGCTATGTGCCCCCGCACCATCCTGTCGACGTGTTCGCGCAGGCGCTGCGCGCCATCGGCGAGCCGATCCATGGCCGCACGGCAGAGGAGATCTCGATGGCCGACCTGCTCGGCCAGCTCTTCGCCTACACGGAAGTGTTCGACATGCAGACGCGGCCGGAGCTCATCCTGCTGCAGAAGAGCATGGTGCTGGTCGAGGGCGTCGCCCGCTCGCTCGATCCCAGGCTCAACCTCTGGACGGCCGCGGAGCCCATCGCCAAGGAGTGGATGGCCGCCAATCTCGGCGCTGCCGGGGTCGTCAAGGAGGCTCGCGAGGGCGCGGGCGAGCTCGGCAAGTTCTTCTCGGGTCTGCCGCCGCTTCTCGCCCAGGCCGAGCGGACGGCTGAAGCGCTGGGCGTCATGGCGCGCGACGGCTGGCGGCTCGACGACGGCACGATCGAGCGGCTCGCCGCCGCGGAGGCGCGTCGCAACCGCTCGGGTCGCATCGCGCTCTGGGTGGGGGCGGTGGCGCTCGTGGCGCTGGCTCTGTCGCAACTGCTGTAGTGGTCCGGATGGCACGGTTCGCGGGTGAACAAGGCGTTAACGGCCCCGTGCTAGACTGCCCGGGAGTTTCGAGTAGGGAATGGCCAACGTGGCGACACGGCGCATACTCCTGATCATCGGCGGCGGCATCGCGGCCTACAAGACGCTGGAGCTCGTCAGGCGGGCCCGCGAGCGCGGCCTTGCCGTGCGGGCCGTCATGACCAAGGCCGCGCAGCACTTCGTGACGCCGCTCTCCGTCGGTGCGCTGACCAACGACCGGGTGTTCACCGAGTTGTTCGACCTCGACGACGAGCGCGAGATCGGCCACATCCGCCTGTCGCGCGAAGCCGACCTCATCGTCGTGGCGCCGGCGACGGCCGATCTCCTGGCGCGCATGGCGGGCGGGCACGCCAACGACCTCGCGACCTCCGTGCTCCTGGCCACCGACAAGCCGGT
>JAGRKR010000081.1 GCA_020442225.1 Hyphomicrobiaceae bacterium
GTGCTCGAGGCGCAGGGCTCGGTCATGACCAACAAATACGCCGAGGGCTACCCGGGCCGGCGCTACTATGGCGGCTGTCATTTCGTCGACATCGCCGAGGATCTCGCGATCGAGCGCGCCAAGCAGCTCTTCGGCTGCGGCTTCGCAAATGTGCAGCCGAACTCCGGCAGCCAGGCCAACCAGGGCGTCTTCATGGCGCTGCTGAAGCCCGGCGACACCCTGCTCGGGATGTCGCTGTCGGCCGGCGGACACCTGACGCACGGAGCGTCTGTCAATCAGTCCGGCAAGTGGTTCCACGCCGTGCAGTACGGCGTCGGGCAGGACGATCACGTCATCGACTTCGCCGAGGTGGAGCGGCTGGCGCGCGAGCACGCGCCCAAGCTGATCATCGCCGGCGGCTCGGCCTACCCGCGTATCATCGATTTCGCGCGTTTCCGCGCCATTGCCGACGCGGTGGGCGCCAAGCTGATGGTCGACATGGCGCATTTCGCGGGCCTCGTCGCCGCAGGCGCGCATCCGAGCCCGTTCCCGCATGCCCACGTGGTCACGACTACGACCCACAAGACGCTGCGCGGTCCGCGCGGCGGCATGATCCTCACCGACGATGCGGACATCGCGCGCAAGATCAACTCGGCGATCTTCCCGGGCTTGCAGGGCGGCCCCCTGATGCATCTGATCGCCGCCAAGGCAGTGGCTTTCGGCGAGGCTCTGGAGCCGTCGTTCAAGGCCTATGGTCATGCCGTGGTCGAGAACTGCCGGGCCATGGCCGAGGTCATCCGCGAGGACGGCTACGCGCTCGTCTCGGGCGGCACGGACACGCATCTCGTGCTCGTTGATCTCCGGCCGCGCAAGCTGACGGGCATCGCCGCCGAGCTGGCGCTCGGGCGCGCCAACCTCACCTGCAACAAGAACGGCGTCCCCTTCGACCCGGAAAAGCCGACGGTGACATCGGGCATCCGGCTTGGCTCCCCCGCCGGGACCACGCGCGGGTTCGGCGTCGCCGAGTTCCGTGAGGTCGGCCGCCTGATCGTCGAGGTGCTGGACGGGCTTGCCGTCAATGGCCCCGAGGGCAACGGCGAGGTCGAGACGCGGGTGAAACGCAAGGTGGAAAGCCTGTGCGCGCGCTTTCCCATCTACTCCTGACGCGGGACGCGCGTCGAACGTCGTCTTGGCGGAGTCGAGCCGGTCATGCGCTGCCCCTACTGCGCCAGCGATAACACGCAAGTCAAGGACAGCCGGCCGACCGAGGAGAGCACCGCGATCCGACGCCGGCGCATCTGCCCGGATTGCGGCGGCCGCTTCACGACGTTCGAGCGCGTGCAGCTCAGGGAGCTCATCGTCACCAAGCGCTCGGGGCGGCGCGTGCCGTTCGACCGCGAGAAGCTGACGCGCTCCGTCGAGATCGCGCTGCGCAAGCGTCCCATCGCACCCGAGCGCATCGAGCACATGGTCTCCGGGCTGGTGCGCCAGTTGGAGAGCCAGGGCGAGAGCGAGGTGTCCTCGAGCAGCATCGGCGAGGCGGTGATGGAGGCCTTGCGGGAGCTCGATCCCGTCGCCTACGTGCGCTTTGCCTCCGTCTACCGTGACTTTCGCGAGGCGCGCGACTTCGCGGAGGTGCTGGGCGAGATCGCGCGCGAGGGACCTGCGGGCGAGCCGGTCGCTCGGTCGCAAGGGGGCGGCAGCGGTTCGGGCGAAGGCTGACCCGCATGAGCCCTGGCACGCCGACGCCCTTCGATCTCGAGATGATGGCGGCTGCACTCGTGCTGGCCCGGCGCGGGCTTGGCGCCACCAGTCCCAATCCGGCGGTGGGGGCCATCGTCGTGGCAGAAGGGGCGGATGGTCCACGGATCGTCGGGCGAGGCTGGACCGCGGCGGGCGGGCGTCCGCACGCTGAAACGATCGCGCTCGGGCGGGGCGGAGAACTCGCGCGGGGCGCCACGCTCTACGTGACGCTGGAGCCATGCGCACACGTCGGACGCACGCCGCCCTGTG
>JAGRKR010000082.1 GCA_020442225.1 Hyphomicrobiaceae bacterium
CAGATCATGTGGGCGAAACGGGCGAAGAAATCGCGGTCGATCATCGGCAGCGCGATCTCCTCGACCGTGTGGCCGCAATCGCGGGCGAGTTGCGCCGCCGCGTCCAGCGCCGCCCAGGTGTCGGCGGAGACCGGCAGGCCGAGCGGCGATTGCCGGTAGACGGCAATCCGCATGCCCTTTCGCGGCGTCTCGGCGGCATGCGCGAAGGGGCCGGCCGGGCCGGGCGCGCCATAGGAGGCGAGCGGATCGCGCGTCGACACGAGGTCGAGCATGCGGGCCGAGTCGCGCACCGAGCGGGTGACCGCGTGCTGCACCGTGAAGCCATACCAGGTCTCGACCGCGCCGGGCGACAGCGACACACGGCCGCGCGACGGCTTCATGCCGACAAGGCCGCAGCAGGCCGACGGCACCCGGATCGAGCCGCCCCCGTCGGAGGCATGCGCAACCGGCACAACGCCCGCCGCCACCAGCGCCGCCGATCCGCCGGAGGAGCCGCCGCAGGTGCGTTCGGTGTTCCACGGATTGCGCGTGATCCCGAACCGCGTTGATTCGGTCACCAGCCGCAAGCCGAATTCCGGCGTCGTGCTGGTTGCCACCGGGATGAAACCGGCGGCGCGATACTGTTCGATGATGCGGGAATCGCTCACGGCGGTGCGCGGCGGCATGGCGCTGCCGGAATGGATCGGCGTGCCCGCGAGCGAGACGCCGAGATCCTTGATGGCGATCGGCACGCCGGCGAAGGGCGCGGCGCGGTCGACCGACGCCGCCTGTTCGCGCGCGCAGTCATAGAGGCGTTCGGCGATGGCGTTGATCTTCGGATTGACCGCTTCCGCTTGCGTAATCGCCGCCTCGACCAGTTCGGCCGGCGCGACCTCGCCCCTGCGGACGAGGTCCGACAGGCCCGTCGCGTCATTGCGCGCGATCAGATCGTCCATGGATATTGCTCCCCTCCCGTTGCGGCGGGGAGCCTATTGCCTGGCCGAACGCCTGCCAAGCGGCGTCAGGAGCCTTCCGACAGGCAGGTCTTGAAGGCGGTGGCCATGCCGCGCAGCACCTCGAAATAGAGGTCCGGTCCCGGCTCGATCGCCGCGCCCAGCGGATCGAGCACCCCGGAGCGCGCCGCGGTTCCCTCGGTGACCACCGAGATCAGCTTCGGCTCGAATTGCGGCTCGGCGAACACGCAGGCCGCGCCGAGGTCGCGCACCTTGGCACGGATCTCGCCAACGCGCTTGGCGCCCGGCATGACCTCGGGAGACACGGTGATCGAGCCGGAAGCCGTCACGCCGAACCGCTTTTCGAAATACTGGTAGGCGTCGTGAAAGACCAGGAACGCACGTCCAGTGAGCGGCCTGGAGAGCCGCAGCAGATCGACTTCGAGCGCGGCCAGGCGATCATCGAACGCCTTGGCGTTCTGCTGGAACCGCTCGGCATGCTCGGGCATGGCCTTGGCCAGCTCGCGCGCGAGAAATTTCGCCATCGCCCGGGCATTGCGCGGATCGAGCCAGATGTGAGCGTCATGCGTGCCATGCGCGCCGTGGCCATGGTCGTGACGCCCGCTCTTGTGACGCTGCCCCTTGGCCGGCCCGTGACCATGCTTCTCGAAGGCGCCGCCGGCGCGCACCTTGTGGCGCGTGAGCCCTGGCGCCGCGTCGAGCGTGACCACCTGCACGCCCGCAGGCAGCGACTTGAGCGTCCGCTCGAGGAACAGCTCGAGGTCCCTGGAGACGCGAACAACGACGCGCGCGCCGTTGAGCAGCCGCGCCTCCGAGGGCTTCAGCGCGTAGGTGTGCGGCGATCCCTGGCTCTGGATCAGCAGATGTGGCGTGCCGGCACCCTGCATCACCGCCGCGACGATCGCGTGCACTGGCTTGATGGTGACCACCACCTCACCGGCCGCCGACGCGCCGCCGCAGCCGACGAACCCGAGACATAGCCCGAGCGCGCCAGCGAGCCCGCCGCGCAGCCCCTTCGCCCTACCCCACATGCTCCGCTTCCTTTCGCCGGTGCCGCCGAATCCGCAGGGCGGCACGACATTGCCAACGCTCAGACAATAAATGTTATAACATGGCAGACTCAAGGCCAAGCAAGGGGCGTCCAAGCGTCACAAGGCGGGCCGTCGATCCTGGTGCGCCGCAGTCTTGCTACAATGGCGGGCGCAAATCATCTAGAAGAGGCGCGAAATGGACGAGCTCCCAGGGCGACTGTCGCGTCATTCGGGATTGCAACAGGCCTTGGCGGGTGCGGAGATCGAAACCGAGACGATGCCGGGACCGCTCGTCGCGGCGCGTGTGCGTCGGATCGAGCGTGCGCACGCTCGGAGCATCCTGCAACCACCGCGGAGGGTGGCTATGACGGCTTTCGGAGGTCTGCGATGGAGTGGCGCGGCGCTCGCCGTCGCGCTCGGGCTGGTGGCGATGGCGCCGACGGCGCACGCCCATCCGCACATGTACATCAAATCGGAGACGACGATCCTCGTCGCCGGCGGCACCGTGACGGGCTTCCAGCATCGTTGGACCTTCGACGAGTTCTATACCGCCATGGCCATCCAGGGCCTCGACACCGACAAGGACGGCAAATACTCGCGCAAGGAGCTGGCCGATCTCGCCAAGGTCAACATGGATGGCCTCAAAGAGTTCGGCTACTTCACCTTCGCCAGCCTCGGCAAGCAGAAGCTCGCCGCCGAGCCCGGCAAGGACTACTGGCTCGAACACACCAACGGCCAGCTCTCGCTGCATTTCACGGTGATGCTGAAGAGCCCCGTGCTGCTCGAGGCCAAGGACTTCACCGTCGGCGTCTATGACCCGAGCTACTACATCTCCTTCGCCTGGGCGTCCGAGACGGCTATCAAGCTCGCCGACAACGCGCCGAAGACCTGCAAAGTCACACTGAAGGCCGCCGCAGGCGCCGACACCGACAAGATGGACAAGCTCGGAGAGGCCTTCTTCCAGCAGTTCGGCGGGAACATCGGCATGGCCATGGCGCGTGTCGCCGAGATCAAGTGCGGTGTCGCAGGATGATGTTGCGCTGGTTCATTGCTCTCCTGGCCTGCGTCGTCCTCGTCGCCGCCGCAACGCCGCCCGCCCGCGCCGAGACGGGAGCCAAGCCCGCCAGCCCGCGCAGCTTCCTGCCGCCGAGCCGCGCAGCCGCTCCACCTCCCGTCCAGACTGCGCACGGACCGTTGACCCGGCTTGCCGTCTGGATCCAGCAGAAGCAGGCGGAGCTGCACCGCGGCCTTGCCAAGGCCGTGCGTGACCTCAAGACCGCCAATCCTCTGTCGGCCGCCCTCACGCTGGCGCTGCTGAGCTTCGGCTACGGCATCTTTCACGCGGCCGGCCCCGGCCACGGCAAGGCGGTCATCTCCTCCTACGTGCTGGCGAACGAGCGCACCGTGCGTCGCGGCATCATCCTGGCGTTCCTCGCCGCCTTCGTGCAAGCCATGACGGCCATCGTGCTGGTGAGCGCACTCGCGCTCGTCTTCAAGGCCTCGGGCATGACCATGAAATGGGCGGTCAACTGGCTGGAGACGGCGAGCTACGCCTTGATCGCAGCGGTCGGCGCCTGGATGCTGGTGACGCAGCTTCGCAAGGCGCTGCGCCGGCCGGCGACGGCAGAGCCGATGGCCGCGCCCGCCCCGCATCGCCACGTCGCCCATGCCGAGCTCGCCGCCTCGCATCATGGCCACGCTCACGCGCATGCGCACGATTGCGGACACGATCATCACCACCAGCACGGCCATCACCATCACGGCCACGGCGACGCCACACGGGCACCGCACCCCGCGCACGTCCACCACGACGATTGCTGCGGCCACGCCCACATGCCCTCCCCTCAGCAGCTCGAAGGCGCCTGGAACACCCGCAAGGCCCTGGCGATGGCGTTCGCCGTCGGCGTGCGTCCCTGCACCGGCGCGGTCCTGGTGCTGGTCTTCGCGCTCACGCAAGGGCTGTTCTGGGCGGGCGTCGGCGCCACGTTCGCCATGGCCCTCGGCACGGCCATCACGGTCTCGGTGCTGGCGGCGCTCGCGGTCGGCTCGCGGGAGCTCGCCATCAAGCTGACCGGAGGCGAGGGACCATGGGCGCGGCGCGTGCACGCCATCGCGGGCATCGGCGGCAGCGTCCTCGTGCTCATGCTGGGCGTGCTGTTCCTGATCGGCTCGATCACCCAGCCGACGGTGTTCTGAACCGCCGTGATACACCGCGTGGCCATCGCGACGCACGCCGTCCCGTTTCGGCACGCGGCTTAACCACCGCTTCACAGCCTGCTGTCGGACCCGTCGTCACCCGCCTAGACTGCGCGCAGTGACGCTTCCGAGGTTCGCCGATGTCCCGCGTATTCGCCGCTCTTCTCGCTGCCGCTTTCGCTCTCGCTCTGGGGCTGGCTTCGCAGAGCCATGCCCTTCAGGACCGCAGCGGCCACACGCCGACACCCGTCGACAGCTACCGCGAATTGGTGGTCTTCGAGATCGACGGCTGTCCGCTCTGCCAGATCTTCAAGCGCGACGTGGCCTCCGCCTACGCACAGACACCGCGCGCCAAGGCCATCCCCATGCGCTTCATCGACGTGGCGCGTGTCGACACCGATCGGCTCAACATCGCGCAACCCATCACCATCGCGCCGACCATCGTGCTGATGAAGGGCGGTCGCGAGATCGCGCGCATCCAGGGCCATCCGGGGCGTCAAAACTTCTTTCGCCTGATCGAGGCGATGCTAGCCCGCTCGGAGTAGCGAGGCGCCGCGGCCGCCGGGCTCGTGGCGGCATGGTCCGACCCGACGCCGGCGCCCGAAATGCAGACTGGCAAAGACTTTCGGTGGAAAAAGCAGGTGCGTGCTTTGCACAAAACCGCTTATCCTCTGACAGTATCCGGAGAATCACAGGCCGAAGCTGCTTCGCCGGCCTGTTCCGCAACTGGGCTTGACGGCTCACACTGCGCGCTTCCGATCCGTCAGACCAGGTTATCCCCCTGACCCCGAAGGGAGCACTCGCCATGACTGACTACGCTGCCGAAGTCAAAAAGTATGCCGCCAATGCCGACGAGAAAGTCATCGCCGGCATCGTCAAGCATCTGGGCATCGCGCTGAAAAGCAAGGATGCGTCCCTCGTCTCCTGCTCCAGCAAGGACGAGCTCGCCCGGGTCCGCGACAGTTTCCTGAAGAAGAAGCTCGCCCTCACGCAGTCCGACGCCGATCTCGACAAGGCGATCCAGGAGGTCTGCGCGACGATGAAGGCCGACCAGAACAAGCCGCGCGTCACCTTCTACTATCTGCTCGCCGTCAAGTTCGGCAAGACGTCGCTGTTCGGCTGAGTACGCACTGCCAGCCAGCACGTTCGCAAGAGGGCCGCAGCATGGATCGCTGCGGCCCTTTCTCGTGGCGGCGGCAGATTTTTTTTGCTTTCAATTGCGGCCCAGCCGGCATCGGGCCGAGGCACGCAAACATTGCACCCCGGGCAGAAGAGCTTATCTTTTAGCGATGAAGCGCCAGCCGTGCGTTTGTGCCTCGTCCGCTGCCAACGCCTCGCCTGACAACCGCACGCCAGCCAGTGAGGTCGGGATGACCAACTCCAAGATCAGCCTCGACGACAAGTATGATCTCGGCGCCTCCCGCGTATTGCTGACGGGTGCCCAGGCCGTGCTCAGGCTGGCGCTGATGCAGCGCTGGCGCGATGCACAGGCCGGGCTCGACACCGCCGGCTACATCACCGGCTACCGCGGCTCTCCCATCGCCGGTCTCGAAGGGGTGTTCCAGCGCGCCGGCCAGATCGCCAAGGCCAATCACATCGTCTTCCATCCCGCCCTCAACGAGGACCTCGCGGCGACGGCCATCTGGGGCGCGCAACAGGCCGAGCTCAGGGGCGAAGGCAAGTACGACGGCGTCTATGCCATCTGGTACGGCAAGGGTCCGGGCGTCGATCGTTCGGGCGACGCTTTCCGCCACGCCAACCATGCCGGCACGGCGAAACACGGCGGCGTCATCGCGCTGATGGGCGACGATCACACCTGCGAGAGTTCCACGTCGGCGCACCAGAGCGAATTCGCCTTCGTCGACGCCATGATGCCCGTGCTCAATCCGGCAGGCGTGCAGGAGATCCTCGACTACGGCGTCTATGGCCTCGCCCTCTCGCGCTATGCCGGCGTCTGGGTCGGCGTGAAATGCGTGAAGGACAATTTCGAATCGACGACCGTCGTCGACGGCCGGCCCGACCGCGTAACGGTGACCCTGCCGACCGACTACACGCCGCCCGCCGAAGGCCTCAACATCCGTCTGGGTGACGGCGCTCTGCTCAAGGAGGCGCGGCTGCACGACCACAAGCGGCCGGCCATTCTCGCCTTCATGCGCGCCAATCCGCTCGACCGGCTCGTGCTCCGCGGCGGCGCTGCGCCGAAGATCGGCATCATCACGTCGGGCAAGAGCTATCTCGATACGCGCCAGGCGCTCGACGAGCTCGGCATCGACGAGTTGGCTGCCACGCGGCTGGGCCTGCGGCTCTACAAGGTGGCGATGACCTGGCCGCTGGAGCCGACCGGCCTCGCGCGCTTCGCCCAGGGGCTGGACCTCGTCATCGTGGTCGAGGAAAAGCGCTCTCTCATCGAGACACAGGTCAAGGAGCAGCTCTACGGCAAGCCGGGCGCCCCCGTCGTGATCGGCAAGAAGGACGAGCACGAGCAATGGCTCTTCCCGGCCAAGGGCGCGCTCGAGCCGACGGACGTCGCCGTCGCTATCGGCGAGCGACTGCTGCGCTATGCCGACGATCAGGACATCAAGACCCGGCTGGCCGCCCTGAAGCGGCTCAAGGGCAACAAGCCCGAGCCCGACGCTGCCGCCATGCGCATCCCCTATTTCTGCGCGGGGTGCCCGCACAATTCCTCGACGGTCGTGCCCGCGGGCTCGCGCGCCTATGCGGGCATCGGCTGCCACTACATGGCCCAGTGGATGGA
>JAGRKR010000732.1 GCA_020442225.1 Hyphomicrobiaceae bacterium
TGACCGCAGCCACCTCGGCAGCCATGACGATGCGGAAAAGCCGCCACCTCCGCGGCCATGACGATGAGGGAGTGACCGCTGCCGCGAACACGCCCTTCCCGCAGGCACACTCGGGGTCTCATTCGCATCCTCCCCATTCGCCGCTGTCATCCTCGGCTTCAGGCCGAGGATCCATTCCTCCACCTGCTCCGGTCGTCGTGGCTGGGGCCGGCGCTCGCGGCCTGCTCCTGCCCATGCTCGGAGCCCGCCGCACCATGGGTCCTCGGGCTGAACCCGAGGACGACACGGCCCGCCCACGACGCACGCGCCAACCTGTCCGTTGCGCCCGACGGCCTCCGTGCGATAGGCAGACGCCAACGCGCGCGATGCGCCAGCGAATAGACAACGGCGGGAGGACGCCCCCATGGATCTCGACAGGCTCAAGACCACGGCCGGCATGGATGTGGCCGGCAAGCGCGTGCTGGTGCGCGCCGACCTCAACGTGCCCTTGCGCGACGGCAAGGTGGGCGACACCACGCGGCTGGCGCGGCTGGTGCCGGGCCTCGCCGACCTCGCCCGGCGCGGCGCCCGGGTCGTCGTGCTCTCCCACTTCGGCCGGCCCAAGGGTCAGCCCGATCCGGCCAACTCGCTCGCCCCCGTCGCCGCCATGCTCGGCGAGCTGATGGAGATGCCGATCGCCTTCGCGCCGGACTGCATCGGCGAGGCGGCCGCCAAGGTGGTTGACGGGCTGGCGCCGGGCAGCATCGCCGTGCTCGAGAACACGCGCTTCCACAAGGGCGAGGAGAAGAACGATCCCGCCTTCGCCAAGGCCCTGGCGGCGCTCGGCGACCTCTACGTCAACGACGCCTTCTCCGCCGCCCACCGCGCCCACGCCTCGACGGCTGGCCTCGCCGATCACCTGCCGGCCTTCGCCGGACCGCTCATGATGGAGGAGATCGACGCACTGCGCGCAGCGCTCGACAACCCGAAGCGCCCGACCATGGCCGTCGTCGGCGGCGCCAAGGTCTCGACCAAGATTCCCGTCCTCACCAACCTCGTCGCCAAGGTGGACAGCCTCGTCATCGGTGGCGGCATGGCCAACACCTTCCTGCAGGCCCAGGGCGTCGACGTCGGCCGCTCGCTGTCGGAGCCGGATTTCCACGCGACGGCGCGCGAGATCATGAAGGCCGCCAACGAGGCCGGCTGCCGCATCCTGCTGCCGAGCGACGCCGTGGTGGCGGCGAAATTCGAGGCGGGGGCGGCGAGCCGGACGGTGGATGTCGCGGCGGTGCCTCAGGACCAGATGATCCTCGACGTCGGCCCGGCGACGGTGAAGGCGCTCGGCGCGGCGCTCGGCGGCTGCCGGACGCTGCTCTGGAACGGGCCGCTCGGCGCCTTCGAGGTCTCGCCCTTCGGCGAGGGCACGTTCGCGCTCGCGCGCGAGGCGGCGCGGCTGACGAAGGCCGGTTCGCTCGTCTCCATCGCCGGCGGCGGCGACACCGTGGCGGCGCTCAACGCGGCTTCCGTGACGGACGACTTCAGCTATGTCTCGACGGCGGGGGGCGCCTTCCTCGAATGGCTCGAAGGCCGCGAGCTGCCGGGTGTCGCCGCGCTCGCGAGGGTGCGCTGATGACGGCGGGAGGGCGGCGGTTTCCGGAGGCGGTCGTGTTCGATCTCGACGGCACGCTGGTCGACAGCGCCGGCGATCTCGCCGACGCGCTCAATGTCATGATGGGCGAGCTGGATCTCGCCGCACACAGCCTCGAGGCCGTCAAGGGCATGATCGGAGGTGGCGCGCGCAAGCTCGTGGAGCGGGCGCTGGCAGCCCACGAGCGGCCGGCCAGCGAGGCCGAGATCGACGCCATCACCACGCGCTTCGTCGCAATTTATCGCGGCTGCGCCACCCGCCAGACCCGGCTCTATGCGGGCGCCGAGACATTGCTGGCTGAACTGGCCGCGGCCGGCGTCAGGCTCGGGCTGTGCACCAACAAGCCGACCGAGATCGCCGAGGATATCCTGGTGGCGCTGGGCATCAGGGCGCGGTTCGGCAGCGTCGTCGGCAGCACCAGCGGCTTCCCGCGCAAGCCGGATCCCGCGCCTCTGCTCGGCGCGCTGGCGCCCCTCGACGTCGCGCCGGCCGCCGCCGTGCTGATCGGTGACAGCGGCGCCGATGTCGGTGCGGCTCGTGCGGCGGCGGTGCCGGTGGTGCTCGTGACGTTCGGCTACAGCCGCACGCCCGTGGCCGAGCTCGGTGCCGATGCGCTGGTGTCGGAGCTTTCCGCGGTGCCGTCCGTGCTCGACAGGATATGGGCGGCGCGGCCCGTGCAGTAAGGGCTTTCGGTCGTGTCTGCGAATATGCTAATGCTCTAATGTTCGGTGGGCACAACGGCCGCGCGCCTCGGTGAGGTGTCGGCAATCAAGAAGCAGTCCACCTGAGGAAACGCCACCCGCCGTCGGTCCATCGTGGCCGCCGGCACCCCAGCATCTGGACCGTCGCCCGTCCTGGGCGAGGAGTGGTCCGTGCGGGTGGTCGAGCGCAAGGAAGGGAGGGCTACGGCTCATGAAGCACAGGTTTTGCACAGCCGTCTTGGCAACGGGCTTGGCGATCGCCGTGCTCGCACCCGCCGCTCAGGCGGACGAGACCAAGAAGGGCATCGAACGCTATCGCGAGATGATGGCGGACCCGTTTGCCAATCCCGGCACGCTCTACGTCGATCGGGGCGAGGAGCTGTGGAAGAAGAAGCGCGGGCCCAAGAACGCCTCGCTCGAGAAGTGCGACCTCGGCCTCGGACCGGGTGTCGTCAAGGGCGCCTTCGCGCAACTTCCCCGCTACTTCGCCGATACCGGCCGCGTCATGACGATGGAGGGACGCATCCTCCACTGCATGGTCACCCTGCAGGGGCTCGACGGCAAGGCGATCGTCAAGAAGGCCTTCTCGGGCCGTGGCGTCGGCGGCTCCGAGATGGAGTTCCTGGCGTCCTACGTCGGTGCGCAGTCGAACGGCATGAAATTCGCCGTGAAGCTCGACCATCCCAAGGAGAAAGAGGCCTTCGAGGTCGGCAAGAAGCTGTTCTATATGCGCTCGGGTCCCTTCGATTACTCCTGCCAGTCCTGCCATGCTGAGCCCGGCAAGCGAATCCGGCTGCAGGATCTCCCCGACCTGACCAAGCCAGAGGACACGCGCAAGACCATCGTGGCTTGGCCTGCCTATCGCGTCTCGACGGAGTCGGTGAAGACCATGGAGCACCGCCTCGCGGACTGCTACCGGCAGATGCGCATGCC
>JAGRKR010000083.1:0-3003 GCA_020442225.1 Hyphomicrobiaceae bacterium
GCGATGGCGATGCAGGCGTCGTTGCCGGACTGCACGATGATGCCCTGCAGGAGCTGATCGAGCCGGACCTTCGTGTTGATGGGGATGAGCATCGCGGAGGTGCGTGAGGGGGCTCCGCCGGTACGCCAGGCATTCTCGCTGATCAGGAACTCGTCCTCGGGCTTGAGCCGCCCGTCCTTGAGCGCTCGGAAGACGACGGCCAGCGTCATCAGCTTGCTCATGCTCGCGGGCGGCACCGGCACATTGGCGGCGCGCTCGAACAGCACCGCGCCGGTGTCGGCATCCATGAGGATCGCGTGCTTGGCGCGGGTCGCGAACTCGGCACTGCGCACCGGCGTGGCGAGCAGCCCGGCCGACAGTGCCAGCACGAGCATGAGGAGCCAGACCGAGCCACCCCGGCCGCCTCGGCACGTCGCTCGGAGGAAATACATGGTGGCGTCCAATCTTCTGCCAGTTTCGGCACGCGACTATCGGACAGCCCATCCCAAAAATCAACCGAGGCACCGGGTTGCCCCCATGCCTCGTCGCCACTTCGCAGCATCTGGATCGGCGCGCAGAAACGCCACCGCATCAACTGCGACTGGATCAGCCCCGCTCGCGCAATTTCTTCTGTGCGCGGGCAATAACGCCCGGGTAGCGCTTGCCCGGATAGCGACGCGCCTTCTCGAGGTCGGCGAAGCCCGGAATCGTCTCCATGTGCTTGACCATCCGCGCCCGCATGGCGGCATCGGGCAGCGGGCCCCGCAGGGCTCCCATGTTCTCCTTGGCATGCGCGGGGTTGGCGGTCGCCGGGATGGCGCAGGTCACGGCCGGATGCGAGATGATCCACTTCAGGAAGAACTGCGACCACGTGGTGACGCCGATCTCCTTGGCGAAGTCCGGAAGCTTATGCCCCTCGACCAGCTTCGGCAGGCGCGCCTTGTCGAGCGGCATGTTGACCAGCACGGCCGCGCCGACATCGGCGGCGGCCTTCAGGATGCGTTCCTCCGCCCGGCGGTAGAAGATGTTGTAGCGGACCTGCACGAAGTCCGGCTTGCCCTTCTCGACGGCGTCAGCCAGCAGGTTGAAGTAGGGCGGCTCGTGGTGCGTGACGCCGACGAAACGCACGCGGCCCTCCTTCTTCCAGGCCTTGAGCAGCGGCAGGATGATGGCGACATTGGTCAGACTGTGCACCTGCATGACGTCGAATTGCTTGCGCCAGAGCCGCTCCTGCGACTGCGCGAAGCTGCGCTCGGCATGACTGTCGTCGGCGAGGTAGGCGCCGGTCGACCAGATCTTGTTGGCGACGAACAGCTTGTCCGTGATGCCCAGCGCCTCGGCGAAGTGACCGACGCTGATCTCGCTCGTGCCGTAGAGGGGCGAGGTGTCGAGCACGCGCCCGCCGCCGTCCCAGAACTCACGCATCACCTCCTTGAGATGATCGCGCTTCTCGCCAGGGAGCGTATCGAAGGTCAGGTAGGTGCCGAGGCCGATGGCCGGGACCTTCTCGCCGGTCTTGGCAATCGTCTTCATGATGACGTCGCCAGCCGACGCCGCCGTCTGTGCGACGGCCGGCGTGCCCGCGAAGAGGCCGCCGCCGACCGATGCGGCGGCTACGCCGAGCCCCATGCCCTTGAGCACGTCGCGACGGTTGCTCTCGACGCCAGATTCAAACTTCTGTCCCGACATGATGGGGCTCCCTTGTTGCGGATCACAGGCGCCGTCCCATACCTCGGGGGCTGCGACGGACGGCCGACGGTGCCATAACTTTCAGAGAGCTTTCAATCGGGTCCTCGATGAGTCGCTACTTCTTCGGGCGCACAGCCTCCCAGTCCGCCGCGCTCCAGCCGAGCAGATCCTCAGCGCCGGAGCTGCGGAACATGGCGCCGCCGTCGATGGCGACGAGTTGGCCGGAGATGTAGCTCGCCTGATCCGAGATCAGGTAGCAGGCGAGGTTGGCGAGCTCGATGTGCTCACCGACGCGGCCGGCCGGATTATGGCGCTCGGGGCCTTCGCCGTCGGCGCGCTTGCCGGGCCTCAACCGTGACCAGGCGCCGGGTGTCGGAAACGGTCCGGGGCCGATCGCGACCGTGCGGATGCCATAGCGCCCCCACTCCACCGCGAGGCTGCGCGTCATCGCCAGCATGCCGGCCTTGCCCATGATCGCCGGCACCGTGAAGGCGCGCCCCGTCACGACCGCCGTGGAGAGGATCGACAGGATGACGCCGCCGCGCTGTCCGGCCTCGATCCAGCGCCGCCCGGCCTCGACCGTGCAGTACATCGGCCCGTTCATGTTGATCGCGAACAGCGTATCGAGCGCGCGCGGGGACAGCTTGTGCGTCTCGGCAATGAAATTCGCCGCGGCGTTGTTGACGAGCACGTCGATCCGCCCGGCCGCGTCGAAGAGCGCCGACACCGCGCCGGCGTCGCGGATGTCGCATGGCACGGCATCGACGGCGCCGCCGGTCTCGGTGCTGATCTCGGCCGCGGCCTCCTTCAGAACCTGCTCCCGCCGGCCGCACAGCACGAGGCTGGCGCCGAGCGCGCTCATGCGTCGCGCCATCGCCTTGCCAAGGCCCGTGCCGCCGCCAGTGACGAGTATCCGCTTGCCATCGAGCAGACCTGCCTCGAACATCGCGTATCCCCCCTCGCTCACGAACGCTTCGGATCATCCTTGGCCGGCGGATCGCGCTCGAGCGCTTCCTTGATGCGCTCGCGGGGCACGGCGATCTCCACGCCCGCGCGCTCGCACTGGAGCTGCATGCTTACCCGCGAATCCCGCCCGCCCCAGCCGCGCCCGAGCGCTTCCGTCATCTCCTCGAGCGCCAGATTGGACAGCCGCATGGGCACGCCGAGCTCCCGCGCCAGCGCCGACGCCAGCGAGACGTCCTTGTGCGCGAGCTTCAGCGCGAAGGCCGGCGGGTCGTAGCTGCCGGGCAGGAACTGATCGACCATGGCGTCGAGTGTGCGGCGTCGACCGATCGCGCCGCTGCGCACCGTCTCCCACAGGGCCAGCGGCTCGAC
>JAGRKR010000083.1:3086-4161 GCA_020442225.1 Hyphomicrobiaceae bacterium
GCGCCGATCGGGCCGACGTGGCGCACCTGATCCCCCATGGCGTCGAGAACGGGCTTGTACCTGTCGAAGATGGCCTTGTCCCCGCCGACCCAGATGGCCATCTTGCCGGACGCCGCGCCCCTCGGCCCGCCGCTCACGGGCGCATCGAGCATGTGCGCGCCACGCTCGGCGAAGGCGGCGCTGATGCGCCGCACGAGACTCGGAGCGTTGGTCGAGAGATCGAAGTAGGCGGTGGCGGGCTTCATGCCCTGCACGATCCCGTCGGCGCCGAGCGCCACCGCCTCGACCTCGGGCGGCCCGGGCAGAGACGTGAACACCACCTCCGACGCCTGGGCCACCGCGCGCGGGCTGGCGGCCCATGTGGCGCCATTGGCGATGAACGGCTCGGCCGCCGCCTTCGTGAGATCATGCACGACGAGGCTGTGTCCCGCCTTGGCGAGATTGGCGACCATGCCCTTGCCCATCGTTCCCAGTCCGATGAATCCGACCTTCATTGCTGCGCTCCGTCCGCGAATGGATATGCCATTGCTGGCGAGGATCGCGTGCCGGGCAGCGTTCCGCAAGTCCGGACTTATCCGGACCTCTGCGGGCGACGTCGGGACAGGGGCTCAGGCCGGCGCGTAGCAGGCGGACGAGCGGATCACCAGCCCATCGCCCCCGAACTCGAACGCCTCGGTGGCTTCCTGGCCGCGGTGATTGCGGTAGCGGATGGCGAGCGCGTCGTGCCCCGCATAGACGCACAGAAGCTCGAAGGCGAGGTTCGGCTGGCTGGCCAGTGCTGCGGCCCAGTAGGCGCGCAGCGCCGCCTTGCCGCGGATGCGACCGCTGCCCACACGCTGGCGCGCGAAGGGCGAGAGGAATTCCACGTCCTCGGCGTAGTGCGCGAGAATGCGCTCGAGATCGTGGCTGTTCCACGCCTCGAGCCACTCCCGCGCGAACGCCTCGGCAGGCTCCGTCGTGGTCACACCAGGACCTTGCCTTCTTCGGAGATGGCCTTGGCGATGTCCTCATCGGACGCCTCGTCCGCCAGCAGCATCTCGTTGTGGGCCTTGCCCGACGGGATCATCGGGAAGCA
>JAGRKR010000733.1 GCA_020442225.1 Hyphomicrobiaceae bacterium
TGCAGAACCACGACCTCGAACGGACCTTTGACGCGCAGTTGGCCGGGCTTCAGGTAGCTCGTGATGTCGTGATCGAAGAGGGCGGAGCCGCTGATGGTCGCCAGCTTGTAGACGAGCGCCTTGGCGTCATGGTGCTTGGCGGCAATGGCCATGCGCCGGACGTGATTGTGCATGGCGTCGCCGTAGTAGAGGTAGCTGTTGCCGATGAACAGCATCTGCTTGGGCGCGGCCACATGGAGCCGGGTGACCTTCGGCTTCAACTCGGCTGCTTGGGCGGCCGGAGCGGCCGCGCAGAGCATCGCGACGCCGACGACAGCCGCCGCGATCAGGCCTGAATGGGTCCTGTCCTTGCGCATGGAGCGTCTTCTCCCTTTGTCGCGCGTACAATTGTGTCTCGGGTCCGGCCGCGCCGTCCGCGCCCGACTCTGCGCGCCAAAAGCGAGGCTCCTCAGATCGTGCGCGTCAAGCCGCCGTCGATATCCAGGAAAGCGCCTGTAATGAAGCTCGCACGGGAGGAGGCGAGAAAGGCCGCGGCCGCCGCCACGTCCTCGGGCTTGCCGGGCCGGCCGAGCTGGGTATCCACCAGGATGCGCTTGCGCGCCTCCTCCTCGCTGAGGCCGGCATCCTGCATGAGCCGCCCGAGCACGTAGGCCATGCGCTCGGTGTCCATCCAGCCGGGGTTTATGGCGTTGACCAGCACGTTGTCCGGTGCGCCGACCTCCGCCAGCGTCTTGGTCAGGTTCAGGAGCGCTGCGTTGACGATGCCGGCGGTGAAGGCATAGGCGTGTGGCGTGCGACCGTGCGTGCCGATGATGGTGATGATGCGGCCCGAGCGGCGCTTCACCATGCCGGGGAAGACGGCGCGGGCACAGCGGATCTGCGGCAGGAACTTCACGTCGAAGGCGTCGAGCCAATCCTGGTCGGAAAGGTCCGTGAAGGGCTTCGTGCGTGGGCCGCCGGAATTGTTGATGAGCACGTCGATGTGCCCGTGACGGGCCTCGGCACCGGCCACCATGGCGTCAATCTCGCCAGCGTTGGAGAGGTCGGCACGGGCGCCCTCGACAGCGCCGCCGGTCGACTTACGGATGGAATCGACGCAGGAGTCGATCTTCTCCTGTGTGCGGCCGCACAGCACGACGCTCGCGCCTTCGGCGGCAAATTCCCTCGCAATGGCGAGCCCCAGCCCGCCCGTTGCCGCCGTGACCAGCACGACCTTGCCCTTGAGACCCAGATCCATCGAAGCGTTCCCTCGTTCGTTTTTCGGTGTTCGTGTGGTGTGACTGGCCTGCTCGTCAAAGCGCGGTCAGCGGTGTCACGGCGATGCCAGCGTCCGTCAGCGCCTTGCGCAACGCGGCGGCGATCTCCGGGGCATTCGGCCCGTCGCCATGTACGCAGATTGACTCGACCGGGAAGGAGAGCCATGTGCCGTCGTTGGCCGCGCGTCCCTGGCGGCGCACCACGTCGACGCCGAGCTTCGCGATCTCCTCGGCGTTGCGGCCCTGCTTGCGGCGCTCGAGCACCAGCGAGCAATCCGGATTGTAGTCGAGGTCGAGATAGGCCTCGTGGATCATGCGCACGCCGAGCTTGCGGCATTCCTCGGCCACGACGGGTCCGTACATCAGCAGCTTGAGCGCGGGATCGACGCTCGCCATGCCGCGCGCGATGCCGCGCGCCGTCGGCTCGTGCCAGACGCCGGTGAGGAAGAGCTGGCCGTGCGCCTTGACGTGCGTGAGCTTGGCGCCCTCCGCGCGGCAGAACGCCCAGAGCGCGCCGATCTGGTGCACGGTGATGTCGGCGACCTCGTCCTCGGAAAGCTCCATGCGCCGGCGGCCGAAGCCGACGGGATCGGGGTAGGAGATATGGGCGCCGATGGCGACGCCGTGGTCGCGTGCGAGCCGGACGGAGCGGCGCATGACAGCAGGATCGGCGGCATGGTAGCCGCAGGCGAGATTGACGGTGGTGACGTGAGGAATGAGCCCTTCGTCGTTGCCGAGACGATAGATGCTGAAGGACTCTCCCATGTCGGCGTTGAGATCGATCCGCTTGGGGCTCTCTGCCATCCTGCTCTCCGCTACTGGCTCGCTTCCGACGGCGGCGAGCTTGCAGGCGTACGGGTGGACCGTCAAGGCGGGGCGCTACCTCAACCGCGAGAGATAGTGCGCGTCGCGGAGATTGCAGGTGCTGCGCCTCCACTCCACCGGGCGATGCTCTATGTCGAAGGTGACGCGGTCGATGTGAAGCAGTGGCGCTCCAGCCGCGACATCGAGCGCCTTGCTGTCGACCGGCGAGGCGGCGACGGCGGTGATGCGCTCGTCCGTGTGGGCGACGAGGACGCCGTAGACCTTCTGGAAGAGGTCATAAAGCGTGTTGGGAACGTCCGTCTTGCCGAGGTCGGGAAAGAGCGCAGCCGGCAGGACGATCGTCTCATGAATGAAGGGAGCGCCGCGGCGCGTGCGGATGCGGCGAATGCGGATGACCTCGGCGCCCTTGTCGAGGCCGAGCTTCGCGCGCTCTGCCGCGCTCGCGGCC
>JAGRKR010000734.1 GCA_020442225.1 Hyphomicrobiaceae bacterium
GCCGCCGAGCCAGCCCTTCTCGAGGACGGCGACGTTGCGGATGCCGTGCTCCTTGGCCAGGTAGTAGGCGGTGGCCAGTCCGTGGCCGGAGCCCACGACGATGACATCGTAGTGCGGCTTGGGATCGGGATCGCGCCAGGCCCGCGTCCAGCCCGCGTTGCCTCTCAGCGCCTCTCTGAGAACCGAGATGCCGGAATACCGCTTCATGGATCTCTGGCGCCTCGTTTGCCGCCCGACACAAATCGACTACGATGCGGCGCTCCGCGGGCGCCACTCTTCACCGACAGGAGTATACGGGCCGGCACCAAAAAGCGAACAGTGACGATTGCGCCCGTCTGGTGCGAACCGTCGCAGTCCCGGCGACGTACGGATGCCAGGAATTCGAGGTGGACGGTGACGATCGGAGTGATGTTCGGGTTTGCGTTTTTCGCCCTGCCGAGCCTTTACCTGCTGCGTGAGATCCTGCGCGCCATGCAGAGCCGCTCATGGCCGGTGACGATCGGGGAAATCATCAAGTCGAGCGTCGAGCGCGACCTCAAACCCGGACTGTCCGGCGAGCCGCAGCATTACGCGGCCGTGGAGTACGCCTACGAGGTCGACGGCCAGCGCTTCACGAGCAACCACATCCGCTTCGGCGCCTGGCTGAACCCGCTCGACACCGACATGCGCCTGGTCGTGGCCACCTACCCGGTCGGCAAGCGCGTCGTCGTACGACATCACCCCGCCCAGCCTCAGATCGCGACGCTCGAGACGCGGGTCTCGGCCTTTCTCTGGGGCATGCTCGTTATCTGCGTCGGCATGGCCGGCCTGATCGCCCACCGCGCGCTGACGGGCTCGTGGTGAGGCTGGGCGGCGATGCCGACGCGGGCCAGCGTCAGATCAGTTCCTCGGTCTTGTCGTCCGTCTCGCCGTAGCGCTTCAGCGTGGCGGGCCGCGTCCCGGCATAGAGCTTGCCGACGCCCTCAGCGATCTTGGCATTCTCCCGCTCGAACAGGCTGTTGCCCTCGAGATCGCTCTCGACGAGGAACGGCCCGCAGTTCTCGACGTCGAGAACCCACATGGCCTGGGCGATGCCGAGCTCGTCGAGCCAGTGCGCCGCGACGACCTTCTTGATGCCGCGGCCGAGCAGGGCGCCCGTGCCGTAGCCGACGGTGGTCAGATAGATGGCCTTGTTCGGCACGAGGTAGCGCTTGTAGACCTCGCTGGTCATGCCGCCCTTGCCGATCAGGATGTTGCACTTCGAGAGTGCGAACCAGCGGTCGAGCCACTTGTTGAAGCGGAACGAGGCCGTGGCCGTGATGGCCCCCATGTTGAAGCTGCCGTCGTCGTTGACGGAAGCCGCCGGCGAGCAGTGGAAGTTGGCCCAGCCGATCTCCTCCGGAGGCCCCGGCAGCCCTGCTCCCTGGTCGATGGCCTTCATGTAGACGCCTTCCCGACCGGTGTAGATGCGCCCGTCGAGGTAGACGACGGTTCCGATCTCCAGCTTCGCCAGGTCCTCGGTGGTGGCCGGCAGCTTCAGGCGAACGGTCTTGAGACCCTTGCCGTGTGTCTTGGTCATGACAGTCTCTCCTTCGCCGCTCAGGCCATCTGCCGCTGCGTCTTTTTCTTCTTCTTGGCCGGCTGGCCGGCTGCGGGCTCCCAGTCGACCGTATCTCGGCGCATGTAGTCGGTGAACCACTGGGGATCCCAGCGATGCTCGACGCGGCCGTCCGGATGGATGCGCGCGGTGGCGCGACGCGACGAGAGGCAGAACATGTGCACGCTCATCGGCATGCCGCCGGTGTGGCAGTAGCCGACCTCGACATGACAATCGACGACCATGGAATTGCCGAGGAAGCCCATGGCGCCCATGCCGACGTTGTTGCCGAGCTCCTTGAGCTCTTCCTCGAGCTGGGCGATGCGTGGGTCCGGATTGCGCGAGCCGACGGCGCGGAGGCAGGCTGCCTGCTTGCCGAGCACCATCGAGATGTCCTTGGAGCCGCCGAGGCCAACGCCGATGATGGCCGGCTGGCAGGCGAGACCGCGCTTGCCGAAGGCCAGGACGGAATCGATGAAGAAGCGCTTGATGCCTTCGATCCCGTCGGACGGGAACAGCATGCGGTAGTCGGAGCCGAACAGACCGCCCTTGTGCACCGTCGTCAGCTCGATCCAGTCCCCATCGGGATGGAACGAGTACTCGATCTCAGGCGCGCCGATGCCGCAATTGTTGTTGTGGTCGGTCCGCCAGAGCGGATGCACGCGATTGGGCCGGAGCGGCACGTCGTGGGTGGCCGATGCCGTGGCCCGGCGCAGCATGGTCTCCAGCGCTACGGGGCCGCCCTCGATGCGCGCCTCATTCGCCATCTTCACGTACCAGCGCGGCACGCCGGTATCGGCGCACATGGCGCGGCGATCCTCCTTGGCGGCCTCGTAATTCTCCAGCATCGCCTGGATGACGAAGGCGGAGAGCTCTCCCGTCTCGGTATTCGCGAGCTTCTTGAGACCGGCGAGGTAGTCGTCGGGAATCTCGATGGCCGCCTTGGCCATCAGCTCCTTGGCCGTCTCGTGGATCGTCTCGATGGAGATGGTGCGCTCACTCATGCTTTCCGTATCCTCCTGCCGCAGAGCCACGCCCATGCGAAGGGCGGGCCGCGGTCCTGGCCTTTTCAGTTCGATAACGACGTCGCGTCGGCGGTCGCAACCACCTATTCGGCGGCAATCGGCGGATCATTGAGCAACGTCTCGCCGGGCTTGACGCGCGTGAACTCCACCTGCTGGTCGGAGACGACGAGCTTGCCGTCGGTTTCCCGCACGATCGTGAAGCGAGACGTCTCGAGATCGCCCGCCTCGGGAAAATCCGTGCGGAAGTGCGCACCGCGGCTGTTCTCACGCTTGAGCGCCGCACCGGCGATGACCTTGGACATCTCGATCTGGCTGCGCATGTTGAGCCAATCGTGCCACGTCAGGTTGAACGCCGTATCGCACTCCGGAATGCCCGCGGCCAGCAGCTCCGCCTCCATCTCGTCGAGCACCTTCATGCCGCGCTCGAGGCTCGTCTTGTCGCGGGAGATGCCGACATCGTCCCACATGAGGTCGAGCAGGCGATCCCGCAAGCCGTTGACGTCGGCCGGCGACTGTCGGAACGGATGCAGCGCGCGGTGCATCTCCGCCTTGATCCGCTCCTCGTCCGGCGCGCGGAAGTGGGGGTTCTGGGCAATCCAGCCCGGCATGACGTCGCCGGCGATGCCGCCGAACACCGTCGAGTTGGCGACGCCGTTGCCGCCGAGGCGGTTGGCGCCGTGCACGCCGCCGGCGTCCTCACCCGCGACGAACAGGCCCGGCAGCTCGGTCGCGGTGTCGACCTCGCAGACCACGCCTCCCATCAGATAGTGAGCCGTCGGCACGACCTCAACCAGCCCGCCGGCGAGATCGAAGCCGCA
>JAGRKR010000735.1 GCA_020442225.1 Hyphomicrobiaceae bacterium
CCATGCGCTGGCATGGCATTGCCTCCGGCTGGCCGGTGTTGACGACAAGCTGCCACAACATGGCCGGCTCTATGCGCTTTAGGCCCGCCCGGTTACGACAATACGCCAGAAATGCTGCCTAAGCCGGCGCGAACATCTGGCGAAGGCGCTTCTTGTCGAGCTTTCCGACGGATGTCTTCGGCAACTCGCCGACGTATTCGATACGGTCGGGGACGGCCCATTTTGACAGCCGTCCGGCCTCAACCGCGGTCGCGATCCGGGCCCGGATCGCGGTCGTCGCCTCAGAAGGGTCGCCTTTGGTCACGACGACAAGACAGGGGCTTTCGCCCCATTGCGTATCCGGCAAGCCGATTGCGGCCACCTCGACCACACCTTGCGCGGTGCTCGCGATGCTTTCGAGTTCCAGCGAGGATATCCATTCGCCGCCCGATTTGATGACGTCCTTCAGCCGAGCGGTTATGCGCAAGGCACCGCTTTCGTCCAGACGTCCCACATCCCCAGTATGCAGATAGCCACCCGACCAGAGCGCTTCGGTTCCGCCAGGGTTCTTCAGGTAACCTTCCGTCAGCCATGGCGCACGGACGACGACCTCACCGGTCGTGACACCGTCGCGCGGAATATCGCGCATCTCGGTGTCGACAACCCTTAACTCGACCAATGGCGCCGGCTTTCCTGTGGCGGTTCGGATCGGGGCGGTATCGCCCGGGCCTTGAGAGGCGACCATGTCGGCGGTTGTCACGAAGGGACAAGTCTCAGACATGCCATAGCCCGCGTGGATGTCGATTCCTCTGGCAAGTGCAGCCCGGGCGAGCCCTTCCGGCAGGGCGGAGCCGCCGATGATCACCTTCCATCGCGAAAGGTCGGTTGTCGCTGCCTCGGGCGCGGTCAGGAGCATGTTGAGGATCGCGGGCACACAATGGCTGAAAGTCACGCCATGGGTCGCGATCAGGCCGAGCAGTTTGGCCGGTTCATAGCGCCCGGGATAGACCTGGGTCAGCCCCAGCATCGTGGCGACATACGGAAAGCCCCAGGCATGTACATGAAAGAGCGGCGTGATCGGCATATAGACATCGTTCCGGTGAACGCCGCCCTGTCCGGGAATTGGCCCGAACCCGGCCGCCACGCCGAGCGTGTGAAGCACGAGTTGCCGGTGGGTGTAACTGACACCCTTGGGGTCACCGGTGGTGCCGGTCGTATAAAATAGCGTTGCCCGGGTGTTTTCGTCGAAGACCGCGAAATCGTGCTTGGCCGGCGCGGCCGCAAGCAAAGCCTCATATTCTCCCGCGATGGCGGGTGCGTCCTGCAGGTCTACTGACGCGTCCTGCAGGACGACGATCTTGACGGGTCTTTCGATCCGATCGGCAATCGCATTCAGAAGTGGCAGGAAATCGACGTTACAGAGTAGAATGTCGTCTTCTGCATGGTTTATGGCGTAAAGGACCTGATCTGGTGCCAACCGGATGTTGACCGTGTGCAATGTGGCGCCGATCATCGGTACGGCGAAGAAGCATTCGAAGTAGCGGTGGCTGTCCCAGTCGAGCACCGCAACGACCTTCCCCGGACCCGCCCCAAGCGTCGTCAAGGCGCCCGCAAGCCGGGCGATTCGTTCGCCGAGATCGCGGTACCGATACCTCGCCACATCGCCATGGATGATCTCGCGGTCGGGCGCGGTTGCCAGCGGTGTATGCAAAAGCTCCTTGATCAGAAGCTGATAGGTCGGTGTCATGCTTGCGTACCCTGTCGCTTTCTGGCCCTGACCGGGTCCAAGGCCAGGGGTTGATGATGTTGGCGGTCGATTACCGGTCCTGCAACCATAGCATAGATGCGGGTATCGGGGCGGGCCTGTGGCGACAGGTTCAGTAGCAGATCAGATCAAATCAAAACACTGATCGCCAAAGATCGCTCTGGCGCGATAACAGCATGGTCAGGCACGTTTTTTGGGCAAGTCGAACCGGGAAAGGAAACCACAATGGCGGTCTGGATTGAGGCTTGCGGAACCGAAGATATCGGTGCCGAAGAGGTTATTCGCTTCGACCACGACGGTCGGACCTTCATCATTGCCCGCGATCACGAAAACCATTTCTATTGCTCCGATGGCCTTTGCACGCACGAGGAAATCCACCTCTCGGGCGGGCTTGTCGTTGAAAACACCATCGAATGCC
>JAGRKR010000736.1:0-1286 GCA_020442225.1 Hyphomicrobiaceae bacterium
GCGCGCAGGCGATCGGGGCGCTCGGGATGACCGGGACCGGTGTCGTGGTCGAGGAAGCAGGTATGCGTGACGTAAAGGGTCGGCATGGCTCGGGCCTCGGTTGCGTTTCGACGTTGGCGGGGCTGCGCCGCCTCAGGGCTGCATGCGGGGGAGGAGTTTGACGCCCGGCGGCGGCGCGCTGTCCTCGGGCACGAAGAAGTCCGGCGCGAGAACCGCCTGCGGGGTGACCTTGTAGGGCTCGAAATCCCGCACGCCATGCTCGTAGAGGAGCGTATCGTCGATCAGGAACCGTCCGGTGAAGGCCCGTGAGGGCTGCGTGAAGACGAGATGGGCGGCGTCCGCGAGAATGTCCGGCGTGCGGCTGACCTGCATGAGCCGGTCGCCGCCGAGGATGTTCTTGATGGCAGCGGTGGCGATGGTCGTGCGCGGCCACAGCGCGTTGACGGCGATGCCGTCTTTCTCGAGTTCCTTGGCGAGACCGAGCACGACGAGGCTCATGCCGAACTTGGCCATCGAATAGGCGACGTGACCGGCGAACCATTTGGCCTTCATGTCGAGCGGCGGCGACAGCATGAGAATGTGCGGGTTGGCCGACTTGCGCAGGTGCGGGACGCAGGTCTTGGAGACCAGGAAGGTGCCGCGCGCGTTGACGCCGTGCATCAGGTCGAAGCGGCGCATCTCGGTCGCGTCGATGGGCGTCAGCGAGATGGCGCTGGCGTTGTTGACGCAGATGTCGATGCCGCCGAAGCGCGCCACGGTCTGGGCCACGGCATCCTCGACCTGGGCGTCGTCGCGGATGTCGCAGACGAGCGGCAGGGCCTTGCCGCCGGCGGCCTCGATTGCTGCGGCGGCGGTGTGGATGGTGCCCTCGAGCTTGGGGTGGGGCTCGCTCGTCTTGGCGGCGATGGCGACATTGGCGCCGTCGCGCGCAGCGCGGAGCGCAATGGCGAGCCCTATGCCGCGGCTGCCACCGGTGACGAACAGGGTCTTGCCCGCGAGGCTGCTCACGATCGCTCTCCTGCGCTGCGCGCCTCGTTCGGGGCGCGTGTTCCGTGTGTGGCCGTGTCAGGGTGCCGGTCGAGCCGCCGCCACAGCGCCGCCAGCACGGCGGGGATCGCCACGATTGGCAGATAGAGTAGGACAAATGCAAGGCCGCGCACAGCATGCGCCGTCACATAGCCTCGCCGGCTCGCGTATTCGGCCCTGTCCTCGGGTGGCCACAGCCGCCGCCACCAGCGTCGGGCGGGCGTGAGGCCGAGCAGCCCGAGCAGCAGCAGCAGCGCGTA
>JAGRKR010000736.1:1321-1794 GCA_020442225.1 Hyphomicrobiaceae bacterium
ATGCGACGGGCGCGCGGCGTCAGCGACAGATGCAGCGCGCCGGGTACGACGCTGCCCGTGAGGCCGCCCACGACATCCGTGATCGTGTCGGGCGTGCCGCGGTCCTGCGCCCGTGCCAGCAGCACCATGCGGCCCTCGTCGCGGCGCTGCAGCTCCAGGCGCAGCGGACCCATGGTGCGGCTCATCTCCGCGAGCGCCGCGCCGAGGCTCGATGCACTGAGCGCGCGGGAGAGGCCGGCCACCTCGATGCGCAGCCAGAGCCAGTTCCGCCGGCCCGGCTGGCGCGGCGTCGGGGCCTCGATCAGCAGGAGATCAAGGTCGGCGGCGGTCGCGGCGGCCGTCAGATCGGCGAGGCGTGCGGCAGCCGGCGGGGAGCGGGAGGTATCGAAATAGGCGACGCCGCCTTTGATGTGCGCGACCATGATCACGGTGGCGCCGGGGCGGCGGGCGAGCGACGTCAGCAGTTGCGCGGC
>JAGRKR010000736.1:1839-3566 GCA_020442225.1 Hyphomicrobiaceae bacterium
GGGAGGATGTCAGCCTGGGCTCGGCGGCGACCACGCTCAAGAGGCGCAAGCGCCGTCGCGGCAGCGGTCGATCGAGCTGCCAGGAGATCTCGGCGAAGTCCGCGCGCTCGCCGAGCGCAACATGCAGGCCGGGACGGACCTCGACCGTGAGCCGGCGGCGCGGCCCGCTGCCGCTGCGCGCCAGCCGGTAGAGGGTGCGGCCGAGCACTGCATGGAGCCGGCTCGCGGCCGGCAGGGCGTCGAGCAGCGCAGGGCGGGCGAAGGCCGTCTCTTCCGTCAGGTAGAACGCAAGGCTTGCCGGCGTCCTGGCCGCCGCGGCGCCGAGCAGGATGGTGAGGCCGCGAGCCAGTTCCTCCGCCGTCGCCGCCGTGAACGTCTCGCCGGAGGCGTTGCGCAGACGCAGGGCGCCGGCCTCGACGCTTTCGACGACGAGCGTCGGCGTGGTGGCGGAAGCGGGGCGTCCGCGCAGGGCCTCGAGGGCGGCCGGCAGCGTCTGGTCGTAGGTCGCGCCCTTCGGAGCGGGCCAGGGCGATGCGAGCGCCTCGCGCGCCCGTGCGCTGCTCGCCAGCAGGCCGAGCACGACGACGATGGCGGCGACCACCCAGCGGCCACCGGCGCGGCGGCGGTTCAATCTGGCGAGCTGCTGCATGCAGGCCCCAGCCCTGGCGCGGTGCGGCGAGGCCTCATGCCTTGCCGGCCCCGCGCAGCTTCCTGAAGTCGGGCGCGCGCTTCTCGAAGAAGGCCGCGAAAGCCTCCTTGGCCTCGGGTGACGTGAGGCGCTCACCGAAAATGGCGGCCTCCTCCTCGAGCCGTTTCACGATGGCGCCGTTGTCGCCGCGCAGTAGGCGGCGCGAGAGCATCAGCGCGTCGCGCGGCTTGTCCGCGAGCCGCCGCGCCGCGGCGAGAGCGGTGGCCTCGAGCTGGTCCTGCGGAACGACGGCGTTGGCGAGCCCGGCCCTGACGGCGGCCTCGGCATCGCAAGGCTGGCCGAGGCAGAGCAGCTCGAAGGCCCGCACGTAGCCGGCGCGCTGGGGGATGAGCAGGGAGGACGCGGCCTCCGGCACGACGCCGAGGTCGAGGAACGGCGTTCTGAGGCTCGCGGTCGGCGAGACGTAGACGAGGTCGCAATGCAACAGCATGGTGGTGCCGATGCCGACGGCCAGGCCGTCGACCGCGGCGATCATCGGCTTCGTGGTCACCGGCAGGCGGCGGATGAAGCTCAGCGAGGGCGTCGGTATGCCGCCGCTCGGCGTGCTCGAGCGCCGCGCGAAGTCGTTGATGTCGTTGCCCGCCGAGAAGGAGCCGCCCGAGCCGATGAAGACGTGGACGGCGATCTCGTCGTCCGTCTCGCCGCGGTCGAGGGCTGCCGACATGGCGTCGTACATGGCGCCTGTCAGCGCATTCTTCTTTTCGGGGCGCGCCAGGCGGATGAGCTGGACGCCATCCTTGAGTGTGATCTCGATCTCGGTGGTCATGAGGTGTGTCCTGAGGTTTCTGGCCAGCGACGATCAGCCGGCGAGCGTGTCGGGTGGTACGGCGAGCAGGCCCTCGGCGCCGGTGGTGACGACCTCGGCCAGCCCCGGCGCAGCGGTCGCCAGATGCTCACAGAAGAAGCGGGCGAGCGCGGCGCGGTAGTCGCGGCCGCTGCCGGGTCCATCCGCGAGAGCCGCGCGCACGAGATAGTGCCCGCCGGCGGCCAGTGCGAACAGGCGCAGATAGGGCGTGGC
>JAGRKR010000084.1 GCA_020442225.1 Hyphomicrobiaceae bacterium
GGAGCCGATGACGTCGCTCAATCCCTCCTACAGCATCGGCAACCAGCTCGAGGAGGCGCTGCTGCGTCACCGCAAGGTGCCGCGCTCGGAGGCCCGGGACCGCGCCGTGCATCTGCTCGAGCGCGTCGGCATCACGGGCGCCGCCGGACGGCTCCGCCAGTTCCCGCACCAGCTTTCGGGCGGCCTGCGCCAACGCGTCATGATCGCCATGTCGCTGATGTGCGGCCCCGATCTCATCCTCGCCGACGAGCCGACGACCGCTCTCGACGTGACGATCCAGGCCCAGATCCTGCACCTGCTCGCCGAGCTTCAGCGCGAGTTCAACATGGGCATGATCCTGATCACCCACGACCTCGGCATCGTCGCGCGCGTCGCCGACCGCGTGGCCGTGATGTATGCCGGTCAGGTGGTCGAGGAGGGGCCGGCCGAGCAGATCTTCAACCGGCCGATCCATCCCTACACACAGGGCCTGCTCGCCTGCATCCCCATTCCGGGCAAGACCAAGCGCGGCGAGCCGCTCGGCGCCATTCCCGGCATCGTGCCGTCGCTGATCGGCGAGATGCGGGGCTGTCATTTCGCGAGCCGTTGCCAGTATGCGACGGACGCCTGTCGCGCCGGCAAGATCGAGTTGCGTCCGGCCCTGAGTGAAGAGCACCGCTACCGCTGCGTGCTCTCGCCGGAGGCATCGGCTGAGAATTTCCGTCGTACCGGCCTGAGTGTGGGGGCAGCATGAGCGAGATACTTCTCCAGGCGCGGGACCTGACGCGCACCTTCATGATCTCGTCTGGATTTCTGCGTGCGAAGCGGGCGCTGCATGCGGTCAACGGCGTCAATCTCACCATCGAGAAGGGCGAGGTGGTCGCCATCGTCGGCGAGTCCGGCTGCGGCAAGACCACGCTCGCCAAGATGCTACTGGGCCTGCTGCCGCCGTCGAGCGGTGCGATCGAAATCCTCGGCCGCCCGGCGGCGAGCATCAGCCGGCTCGAGGTGTCGAAGCTCGTCCAGCCCGTGTTCCAGGACCCGTATTCCTCGCTCAATCCGCGCAAGTCGATCGGCAGTATCATCGGTCTTCCGCTCAAGGTGCAGGGTGATCCCAATCCGTCGACCTGGCGCAAGCGGATCGAGGAGATGATGGAGCTGGTCGGCCTGCCGCGGCGCCTCTTCAACAACTACCCGAGCCAGCTCTCCGGCGGACAGCGCCAGCGCGTCGCCATCGCCCGCGCCCTCATCAACCGGCCGCGCATGGTGATCTGCGACGAGCCGACCTCCGCGCTCGATGTTTCCGTGCAATCGCAGATCCTCAACCTGCTTCAGGACCTGCGCACGGAGCTGGGGCTCACCTACGTGGTCATCAGCCACAACCTGGCGGTGGTCGAGCACATGGCGACCCGTGTCGCCGTCATGTACCTCGGGCGCATCGTCGAGGAGGCCGATACGGAGACGCTCTTCAGCCGGCCGCGCCATCCCTATACCGAGGCGCTGCTGCAGTCCGTGCTGACGCCCGAGCCTGGCCTTGGCGTGCCCGATACGCACCTCGGCGCCGCCTATCCGAACCCGCTCAATGTGCCGCCCGGCTGCAGCTTCAATCCGCGCTGCGCCAAGGTGATGGATATGTGCTCGAAGGTGAAGCCGCGTCCTCTGCGCACCCAGGAGGGGCTGGTCGAGTGCCACCTCTACGATGCCGAGGCGTCGGCCAAGGGGGCCGCCTGATGGCACGGGGCGAAGCCAACCGCGACGGGGCCGTGGCGCGCGCGCTCGCCTATTTCGACGAGGGCGGCTTCGAGGCGGAGCTGTCGCGGCGCGTTGCCTACCGTACCGAGAGCCAGAAGCTGCCGGCGAGCCTGCCGGAGCTGCATCGCTATCTCGCCGAGGAGATGGAGCCGGCCTTCAAGAGCATGGGCTTCACCTGTCGCACCTACGACAATCCCTTCCCCGGCCAAGGCCCGGTGCTGCTCGCCGAGCGGCACGAGGCTGATGGCTTGCCGACCGTGCTCGGCTATGGCCACGGCGATGTCATCCGCGGCCTCGAGGATCAGTGGACGAAAGGCAAGGGTCCCTGGCAGACGGCGCGTGACGGCGACCGCCTCTACGGGCGCGGGACGGCCGACAACAAGGGCCAGCACACGCTCAACATGGCGGCCCTGCGCGCTGTCATGGCGGAGCGCGGTGGGCGCCTCGGCTTCAACGCCAAGTTCGTTGTCGAGATGGGCGAGGAAGCCGGTTCCAAGGGGCTCAAGGAGCTCGCGGCGGCCAATGCGGCGGCGTTTGCCGCGGACGTGATGATCGGCTCGGACGGGCCGCGCGTAAAGCCGGGCCGTCCGACGCTGACGCTCGGCTGCCGTGGCGCTGTCAATTTCGATCTCGTCGTCGATCTGCGTGATGGTGGGCATCACTCCGGCAACTGGGGCGGACTGCTCGCCAATCCCGGCATCATCCTGGCGCATGCCATCGCCTCGATGGTCGATGCGCACGGTGCGTTGCAGGTTGATGGCCTTCAGGCCCCGCCCATGTCGGCTGCGGTCAAGGAGGCGCTCGCGGATATCGAGATCGAGGGCGGCGAGGGTGGTCCGAGCGTCGATCCCGACTGGGGCGAGCCGGGCCTGAAGCCGGCCGAGCGCGTATACGGCGCCAACGTGCTCAACGTGCTCGCCTATTCGACCGGAACGCCCGAGCGCCCCGTCAATGCCATTCCGCCGAAGGCCCGCGCGGCCATGCAGTTGCGCTTCATTGCCGGGACGGACGTGGCCGGCATACTGCCCGCCGTGCGCCGCCATCTCGACGCCCATGGCTTCACCAACGTCGTTGTCGCGCCGCCCTCGGCCGCCAACGACGGCAATTTCGCGGCCTCGCGCATCGAGCCGGACCATCCCTGGGCCACTTTCGTCCGGGGGTCGCTGCAGCGCTCCTCCAACGCCAAGCCGGCCGTCGTGCCGAGCATGGGCGGCTCGATCTGCAACGACGTCTTCACGGACACGCTGGCCATGCCGGCGATCTGGATACCCCACTCCTATGCCGGCTGCTCGCAGCACGCGCCCGACGAGCACATCCTGCTCTCGGTGACGCGCAACGCACTCGCGATGATGGCCGGTCTCTACTGGGACATCGGCGAGCGCGGCGTGCCGGGGCGTACCTGAGCAGTGGCGCCGCCGGTCCCGAGTTCCGCCATTCCGGACGGCGGATGGCGCGAGCTGTCCGCGGTCGCCCACCGTGCCGCTGAAGTCCCGTCCGGGAAGCCCGCTTTCCTTTCCCGCAGCCACCTGAGCGAAGTTCGGAGACAAAACGGTCGCCCAGCTCATAGAGTGGCGAGTTTGGTTCAGATTGAGAAGTGCGCTCGGCCCGGCCGCAGGTGCCGGTGGACTTCGCAATCCCCTCACGAGCACAGACGTAAAGACGAGGCCCAGTCATGAGTCGCAGCGAAGCCATCAACCAGACACTCGCCTATTTCGACCGCACCAGTGGCGGCTACTTCGACGATCTCGCCAAACTCTGCGCTATCCCGACCGAGAGCCAGAACCCGGCCCGCCTGCCGGAGATGCGCCAGTATCTCGCCGAGGTGATGGTGCCGCGCTTCGAGGCCATGGGCTACGGCTGCAAGGTCTACGAGAACCCGGTCGCCGGCTGCGGACCGGTGCTGTTGGCGACGCGCATCGAGGATCCCGCGCTCCCCACCATCCTCTGCTATGGCCATGGCGACGTGGTGCTCGGCATGGAGGGGCGCTGGGACAACGGCCGCGATCCGTGGAAGCTCTCGTTCGAGGGTGACAAGGTCTATGGCCGCGGCGTTGTCGACAACAAGGGCCAGCATCTCGTGCACATAGCCGCGCTCGAGGCGATCATCGCCAAGCGTGGCAAGCTCGGCTTCAACCACAAATTCCTGATCGAGATGGGCGAGGAGAACGGCTCCAAGGGGCTCAAGGAGATCGTCGAGGCCAACACCGCCGACTTCGCCGCCGACGCCTTCTTCGCGTCCGACGGCCCGCGCACCGAGATGTCGAAGCCCAACATCACCCTCGGCAATCGCGGCTGCATCAACTTCAACCTCGTCGTCGATCTGCGCGAGGGCGGGCATCACTCCGGTAACTGGGGCGGTCTGCTCGCCAACCCCGGCATCATCCTGGCGCATGCCCTCTCGACCATCGTGGACGAGCACGGCAAGATCCTCGTCGACGGCTGGCGTCCCGAGGTGCCGACGCACGTGCGCGAGGTCCTGGTGGGGCTCGACCGCGAGGCAGGCCCCGGTGCGCCCGTGATCGACGACGCGTGGGGAGAGCCCGGCTTCTCGCGCATGGAGAAGGTCTCCGCCTTCAATTCGTTCGAGGTGCTCGCCTACACCACCGGCACGCCGGAGCGCCCCGTCAACGCCATCCCGCCAAAGGCGCGCGCGACATGTCAACTGCGCTACGTGCACGGCACGGACGAGGCGAACCTGATCGCGAACCTGCGCCGGCATCTCGACGCGAAGGGCTTCGGCAACGTGCGCATCGATCCGCCACCGGCCAGCAACGACGGTCGCTTCTTCGCCAGCCGCACGGATCCGCGCCACCCCTGGGCCAAATGGATGAAGTCCGCGGTCGAACGGGGCTCCAATCATCCCTGCGGCGTGCTGCCGAACTCGGGCGGCTCGAACATGACGCACATCATCCAGTTCATCCTGAAGGCGCCGATCGCCTGGTTCCCGCTGAGCTACGCGGGCTGCTCGCAGCACGCGCCCAACGAGCACATGCTGAAACCCCTGATGCGCGAAGGCATGCGCCACGTCACGGGCATCTACTGGGATCTCGGCGATCCCGAAAGCGCCTATCGTCCCTGAAGGACATCCTGGGTCGATCGGTTTTGCGAAGGACAGTGAGAGAGCGCACATGAGCACGACGGGCAGCAGGCAGCAGGCCATGGCGGCCGCGTTCGCCTACTATGACGACGAGGCCGGCGGTTACTTCAAGGACCTGGCGGCAGCGGTCGCCGTGCCGACCGAAAGCCAGCACGCGGCCGGGCTGCCGCACATGCGCCGCTATCTCGATGGGCTGATGGCTCCGACGCTGACGCCGCTCGGGTATGAGTGTCGCGTCTACGACAACCCGGTCGAGGGCGCTGGCCCGGTGCTGCTCGCCTCGCGCGTCGAGGACCCGAGCCTGCCGACCATGCTCTGCTACGGCCATGGCGACGTGGTCATGGGCATGGAGGGGCGCTGGCAGAACGGCCGGGACCCGTGGCGTCTGTCCTTCGAGGGGGAGAAGGTCTACGGGCGCGGCACCGCCGACAACAAGGGGCAGCATCTCCTGCACATCGCCGCGCTGCGCACCGTCCTCGAGACCCGCGGCAAGCTCGGCTTCAACCACAAGCTCTGCATCGAGATGGGCGAGGAGAACGGCTCGCGCGGATTTCGTGAGGTCATCCAGGCGCATCGCGCCGATTTCGCCGCCGACGCCTTTTTCTCCTCCGACGGGCCGCGCACGGTGCGCGAGCGGCCGAACATCACGCTCGGCAACCGCGGCGGCTGCCAGTTCGATCTCATCGTCGATCTGCGCGATGGCGGCCACCACTCCGGCAACTGGGGTGGGCTGCTGGCCAATCCCGGCATCATCCTGGCGCATGCCATCGCCTCGATCACCGATGCCAAGGGCCGCATCCTCATCGACGCATGGCGGCCGCCGTTGCCGGACTGGGTGCGCGAGCTCGTCAAGGACGCCAAGCGCGACAGCGGCGCCAATGCACCGGAGATCGACGAGGACTGGGGCGAGCCCGGGCTCGCGCCCATGGAGAAGGTCGTCGGCTGGAACTCGTTCGAGGTTCTGGCCTTCACCACGGGCACGCCGGAGCGGCCGGTGAACGCCATCCCGCCGAAGGCGCAGGCGCGCTGCGCCTTGCGCTTCGTGGTCGGCACCAAGGCCGAGGACATCCTGCCGAGCCTGCGCCGGCATCTCGACGCGCGCGGCTTCCAGAACGTCGAGATCCGCACGCCGCCCGGCGCCAATCCCATCCGCTTCGGGGCTTCGCGCACGGACCCGAACCATCCGTTCGTGAAATGGGTGCGCGGTGCGCTCGACCGTGCGGCGGGCGCGCCGTGTGACGTGCTGCCGAACTCGGGCGGCTCGAACGTCACCGAGATCATCGGCACCGAGCTCGGCATTCCCTACATCTGGCTGCCTTTGAGCTATACGGGCTGCTCGCAGCACGCGCCCGACGAGCACATCCTGAAGCCGCTGATGCGCGAGGGGCTCGGACATCTCACGTCGATCTACTGGGATCTCGGCGACGAACAGGATGGATATCGCAAATGACGGAACCCGCTGATCTTTCCGCCGTCGAAGCCCGCCGGCTGATCGGCCGCAAGGCGCTTTCGCCGGTCGAGCTGCTCGAGAGCTGCCTGTCGCGCATCGAGGCGAGCAACGGGGCGCTCAACGCCATGGTGACTTTCGACGCCGACGGTGCGCGCGCCATGGCGCGGGCGCAGGAGGCCGACGTGATGGCGGGCGAGGCGTTGGGTCCGCTGCACGGTCTGCCCGTCGCCGTGAAGGATCTGACCGCCACGGCGGGCATGCGCACCACGCAAGGCTCGCTCATCTACAAGGACGACGTGCCCAAGGCCGACGATCCAATGGTGGCCAACGTGCGCGCGGCGGGCGGCAACATCGTCGGCAAGACGAATACGCCGGAGTTCGGCGCGGGAGCGAACACGACGAACCGTGTCTTCGGTCCGACGGGAAATCCGTTCGACCCGTCGAAGACCTGTGGCGGCTCGTCGGGTGGCGCCGCCGTGGCACTGGCGACCGGTCAGGTGCCGCTGGCCACGGGCTCCGACTACGGCGGCAGCCTCAGGACGCCGGCTGGCTTCTGCGGCGTTGCCGGATTCCGCTCGTCGCCGGGGCTCGTACCGGGCAGCGGGCGGCCGGTGGCGCTGGCGCCCTTCTCGGTCACTGGCCCGATGGGACGCAGCATCGCGGATGCGCATCTGCTGTTGCGCGCGCAGATCGCGATCGACAAGCGCGATCCCTACTCGAGCTGCGACGCCGAGCTCATCCCCGAGCTGCTTGGAGCCATCGATCTCGGCACCGTCACGGCGGCGTTCTCCGCGGACCTCGGCTGTGCACCGGTGGCCAAGGCGATCCGCCGGACGTTCGAGAGCCGCACGAAGGCGTTCCGACATCTCTTCGCCGAGGCGAGCGACGAGACCCCGGACTTCGCCGACGTGCACGAGGTCTTCGAGACCCTGCGGGGCCTCTATTTCGTGGCGGCGCATCGCGAGAGGCTGGAGAAGCATCGCGATCTGCTCGACCGCAACGTCATCGACAACACGGAGCGCGGTCTGGCGCTGTCGCTCGCCGACGTCGCGCGCGCCAATGTGGCGCAGACCCGGCTTTACCGCCGCTTCCTGGCGTTCTTCGACGAGGTGGACGTGCTGATCGCACCGGCGGCCTCGGTCTCGCCCTTCCCGCATTCCGAGCTGTTCGTCGCCAGCATCGACGGCGAGGCCATGCCGACCTATATGCGCTGGCTCGCCATCACCTATGCGCCGACCATGGCGCTCGCGACGGCGGCCGTCATTCCGTGCGGGCTCGACGAGGCCGGGCTGCCGTTCGGCATCCAGGTGATTGGTCCGAACGGAGCGGATGCGCTCGTGCTCGAGGTCGCGCACGCGCTCGAGGAGGCGCTTGCCGCCATACCGGAAACCCGGCGTCCCGTTCCCGATCTTGCCGCACTGGCGAAGGCGACGTCCTGAGGGCGTTGCCAGCGGTCCGGTTCCGGTGGAGACTGTCTGCGAGCATCCATCGCGATCGGAGAGAACCATGACGCACGGGATCATCAGCGCCGCGCAGCCCGAGGCGGCGGAGGCTGGAGCCGATATTCTGGCGAGCGGCGGCAACGCGGTCGATGCCGCGGTCGCCGCGGCCCTCGTGCAGACCGCGGTCGATCCGCAGATGTGCGGCATTGCCGGCTTCGGCTGCATGCACATCTACATGCCGTCCCGCAATGCCCACGTCTGCCTCGACTTCCACGGCCGGGCGCCGCTCGCCGCGAGGCCGGATATGTGGGCCGACCGCGTGATCGGGGAGGCCGAGGACGGCTACGGCTTCATCCTCGAGGGACGCGTCAACGAGGTCGGGTACGGGGCCATCACCTCGCCGATGACCCTGCGGGCGCTCGATCATGCCTTGCAGGCCTATGGCACGATGCAGCTTCAGTCGCTGCTGGCGCCCGCCATTGCCTATTGCGAGGACGGCTTCATGGTGCGCCCGCATGTCGTCACCTACTGGTCCCAGACGGCAAACCACGGGCGGATCGCGCACGAGCAGTTCCTGCGTCAGCACCCGGCGACAGCCGCCATCTACATCAAGCCGGACGGGCGCCTCCACCGGGTCGGCGAGACGCTGCGCAACCCCGACATGGGCCGCACCTACCGGCGGATCGCCGAGCACGGCGTCGAGGAGTTCTACTCGGGCGCCATCGCCCGCGAGATCGTCGCCGACATGAGCGAGAACGGCGGCATGCTCCGAGCGGACGATCTTGCGCAAGTGGCGGTCGAGACCAATCCGCCCTTACGCGGCACCTATCGCGGCCTCGAGATCACCACCAATCAGCCGCCGGGCGGCGGCCTGCTGATCGTGCAGATGCTCAACATCCTGGAGAATTTCGACCTGCAGGCCATGGGACACAATTCGCCCGACTACATCGCGACGGTGGCGGAGGCCATGAAGATCGCGACGGTCGACAAGGACCGCTATATCGGCGATCCGCGGTTCGTCGAGGTGCCGGTCGCGCGCCTCGCTTCGAAGGCCTACGCGGCGGAATGCGCCGAGCGCATTCGCCGGGGCGAGAAGCAGCACGTGCCGCGCTTCAATCCGGGAGCGCCGGAGTCCAAGAACACCACCCACGTCAACGTCGCCGACGAGCACGGGACCTGTGTGACCGTAACGCACACGCTCGGCCAGCCGTCGGGGATCGTCACCAAGGGGCTCGGCTTCATGTACAACGGCGCCATGGCCCAGTTCGACCCGCGTCCAGGTCGCGCCACGTCCATCGCGCCCGGCAAGTCGCGCTTCTCCGCCCTCTGTCCGACGATCGTGTTCAAGGAGGGCAAGCCCTTCTTCGTCGTCGGCGCGCCGGGGAACACCTACATCACGATGGGTGTCGTGCAGGCCATCCTCAACGCCGTCGACTTCGGCATGAACGCGCAGGAGGCGGTGTCGGCGCCACGCTTCTGCGCCACGTCGGACGTCATCGAGATTTCGAACCGCATCACCCGGCGCGCAGAGCGCGAGCTCGCCGCACGTGGCTATCCCATGCGCCGCTATCCGTTCGGCTACCACTTCTCCGGCGTGCACGCCCTGCGGCTCGTGGGCGACGCGTACGACGGTGGCGCCGATCCAGGGCGGGACGGCATGGCAATGTCTGTGTGAGGGAGGCGAAAACCATGACCAGGCGGGTGCTCATCGCGGGCTTCAAGCACGAGACGAATACGTTTTCCGTGCTGCCGACGACGATGGACGATTATCGCGGTCGCGTGCTCTATTTCGGCGACGAGATCGGCAAGGTCTTCGCCGATACCAACTCCGAGATCTGCGGCTTCATGGATGTCGCCGAGCAGAACGGCTGGCGGCCGGTCTACTCGGTGGTGGCGGATGCAAGTCCCTCGGGCCCCGTCTCGCGTGCGACTTTCGAGGAGATCACCAGCCGCATCATCGCCGATGCGTCGAGCGGTGGGGGTGTCGACGCCATTCTGCTGCAGCTCCATGGCGCCATGGTCGCCGAGCACTCGCCCGACGGCGAGGGGCTGCTGCTCCGCCTCCTGCGCGAGAAGGTCGGGCCAGCGGTACCGATCGGCGTGACCCTCGACCTGCACGGCAACGTCACCGACGACATGGCGCGCTATGCCGACGTCATCGTCAGCTACCGCACCTATCCCCACGTCGATCAGCGCGAGATCGCCAGGGAGTGCGCCGGGCTCATCGCCAGGACGCTCGCCGGTGAGATCAAGCCTGTGGTCGTCGTCCGGCGCGGACCGATGCTGGTGGGCGTCGACCATGGGCGCACCACCGCGCCCGGGCCGATGCGCGAGGCGCTCGCCAAGGCAGCCGAACTGATGAAGGACGCGCAGGTCCACACGGTCTCCGTGCTCGCCGGCTTCTCCACGGCCGACATTCCCGACGCGGGTCCCTCGGTCGTCGTGGTCGGCGAAGGTCACGATCCCCGCTATCGCCAGATGGCCGACCGGCTGGTCGAGTTCATCTGGCAGACGCGGGCGCAGAAGACGGTAGCGCCGGTGTCGTCGGAGGCGGCCGTCGCAGTGGCGCGGGCCAAGGGCAAGCCCGGCAAGCCTGTCGTGATCGCGGATGCGGCGGACAATCCGGGCGGCGGCGGTTACGGAGATTCGACCCGGCTCCTGCAGGCGCTCGTCGACTCCGGCCTCGAGGGCGTGGCATTCGGCGCGTTGTTCGATCCGGAAAGCGCGGCCGCCTGCCATAAGGCGGGCGTCGGGGGCGAGGTCAAGCTGGCGCTGGGCGGCAAGGTCGATCCGGCCTTCGGTCCGCCGGTTGGCGTCGTGGCGACGGTGACGGCGCTGTCTGACGGAAAGTTCCTGTTCGAGGGGCCGATGCAGCGCGGCGTCCCCGTCGATATGGGACCTTCGGCCGCCATCAAGTCGGGCGGCGTCGAGGTGGTGATCGCGTCACGGCGCTATCAGAACTACGACCGCATGTTCTTCCTTTCCCTCGGCATCGATCCGAATGCGCGGGCGGTGGTCGGCGTGAAGTCGGCGCAGCACTTCCGTGCCGCTTATCAGCCGATGGCCAGCGAAGTGGTGGTGGTGGATGAAGGCAACGGCATCACCACGCGCGATTTCTCGGCCCGCACGTACACCCGCATCCGCCGGCCGATCTTTCCGCTCGACCTCGATTAGGCCCACCGGCCTCAGAGCGGCAGGCGAAGGTTGCGGCGATGCTGGAACCGCGTCTTCGCGAGCGCGGCCTTGCGCGCGCCGCGGCCGCCCATCTTGAGGCCGGCGCTGGAGCTGCCGCCACCCGATGTCGCGTTGCCGCTTGCGCGTGACGCCGGCCCGACGAGCCGCGCCAGACGTTCGAGGTGGCGGTCGCGGATGCCGAGCTCGGCGAGATGCGCGACGGTGCTCAGCAGATAGTCGACGTTGCGGCCGGAAGCGCCGCGCGCCGCCCGTATGATGGCGGCTTCCTGCAGCAGCGTCAGATGGCGGGCGTACTGGGGATGGGCGCGTTCGGCCACGTAGAAGAGCGCGCGCACATGACGGCCGGAGCCGTCGAGCAGGGCGATCCGTCCCGTCAGCTCGCGGTAGACGCCGGTGACCTGCTCGCGCGCCCGCAGGTAGGCGACGGTCTCGCGCACCGCGCTGGCAGCGACGCGGAAAGCCATGCCCGTGCAGGCGCCGCCGGCATCCAGGCCGAGCACCAGCCCCGGGTGTGCGGCGGTGCCACGGTGCACGAACGAATAGACGCAGAAGGTGCGATGATAGCCGTTGAGGCGCGCGCGTGCCGCTTCGACGTAGGAGAAGCCGGGACGCCACATCAGCGAGCCGTAGCCGAAGATCCAGGTGCCGGACGCCTCGGGAGAACCGCCGGTCATCGCCTCCGCGTCTCCACCTGCTAGGACTTCGACGAGCCGCCGCCCGTCGGCGTGCGCCCGAAATCGGCCTTGGCGGTGTCCTGCCCGGCCTCGATGATGCCACGCCGGATGGCACGCGTCCTCGCGAAGAAGTCGTGCAGCGTCTGCCCGTCGCCCCAGCGGATGGCGCGCTGCAGGAGCGCCAGATCCTCGTTGAAGCGCGCCAGCATCTCGAGCACGGCATCCTTGTTGTTGAGGAAGATGTCGCGCCACATGGTCGGATC
>JAGRKR010000737.1 GCA_020442225.1 Hyphomicrobiaceae bacterium
GCGCCCGACCATCCCGTGCGATCGCACCCGAGGCTGCGCCGGTTCCATGGGAGGAAGAGACATCATGTTCGGCCGGCTTGTTCAGTTTGTCCTGGGTACGGTTCTGGTGTCCGGTACGGTCTTGCTCTCTGCCACGGTTGCGCAGGCGCGTGAGGGCCGCACGCCCATCCCCGGTGTCTCGACGACGCCGCTGACCTATTGCCGCGCCGATACCATGGAGTTTCTCCGCCACACGCGCGACAAGCCCCTGGTGCTTGAGCAACGCCGGTACTGCACCGACAGTGATTGGCGGGTTCATCAGGTCGAGCACGACGGTCGTCACGTCTACTGGCGCCTGCCCTTCGGCCCTGGCAGCGAAGCGGGCAAGGGTTACGTCTATTGCCGCTGCGAGATGGCCTCCGGCAGCAGGCCCGAGCCACGCCCGTCGACTGTGACGCCGTACGCTCCCGAGGCACGGCCACCGTCCGACGCCCGAAGCGACAAGCACAACAACAGGTAAGGCCGTCGGCCGCCTCATGACGCGCGCCGGGCAATGCCCGTGGCGCGCGCGCGCCATGGCGTGCTAGGCTCGCCAGTGCTCCGACGCGCTCCGGTCACGGCTCGCGTCGGCCGTCGTGTTGGCCCGTTCACCACATCGATCATGCGAAAACGGTTCGACTACAGATCCGTGCTGAGTGAGAGCGCGCTCTTTGGCGGGCTTCCCGAGGCAGCCATCAGCGATCTCGCGGCCGTGGTGCGCCCTGTCGTGGTCACCAGCGGCAAGATGCTGTTTCGCCGTGGGGACGCCGTCGATGGCTGCTACGCCATCATCGAGGGCTCGCTCAAGGTCACGATCGGCGGTGAGGACGGACCCGAAACCCTCCTCGCGGTGCTCGGTCCCGGTGACGTCGTCGGTGAAATGGGGTTGATCGACCGCCAGCCCCGCTCCGCCACGATCAAGGCGCTGAAGCCGAGCCGTCTCGGCCATATCCGGGTTCTGGACTTCGAGCGGCTGGCCGACGCCAATACCTCGATCTACCGCCATCTCCTGGCCGTCCTGGCGCAGCGCCTGCGGGCGGCGAACGAGGCCTACTCCATGCAGCAGATGCCGCTCAAGGCCCGGCTGGCGCACGTGCTGCTGCGCCTTTCCGAGGGCTTCGGCGAGACGCTGCCCGACGGCCGGGTGCTCATTCGACAGCGCCTGTCACAGTTGGACCTCGGGCGCATGTCCGGTGCGGCCCGCGAGAACGTCAACCGCCAGATCAACGCCTGGAAGCGCGAGGCCGTGCTGACGCGGCTCAGCGGCTACTATTGCGTCCAGTGCATGGAGACGCTGCGCGGCTGCGTCGAGCGCCAGGGCAATTGAGCCGCGACGCCTCCCCGAATCACCGTGTACGATTCGCGGGTGATTCGGTGCGTTCGGTAAACCGGCGTTAACCGGTCAGGGGGAAATCGCAAAGCTGTGATCCGCGTCACTACCGGTTCGGTAGCGTCTCTCCATCTATTGGTCATGGACGGTGCGAACAACGTTCAAGGCACCGAGGCGAGGAAGCGGAGCAAGCGACATGAACACGATCAGCAAGATTAAGACTGTGATTGCCGGCGCCGTGGTTGTTGCGGCTGCCGCCATCTCCCAGCCGGCCGCGGCCGGCAGCCCCACGGGCATCTGGATCGACCACACGGGTCGCGGTGCCGTACAGATCACCAACTGCGGTGGCAAGCTGTGTGGCCGCATCGTCTGGTTGCAGAACACCAAGCACGGCTCGGTCTGCGGACGCCAGATCATCGGTAACGCCAAGCCGACGAAGGGGGCCTGGGACGGCTGGATCTTCGATCCCGATCGCGGCCGCCGCTTCAGCGTCGAGATCAAGATGGCCGGCGCCAACCGTCTCCGCGTCATGGGCTACATGGGCGTCAAGTCTCTGAGCGAGACCCACTACTGGCGCCGCGCCACCCGCAAGCTGCCGCCCTGCGGCACGATGACGGCGAAGCGCTAGCCGCAACGAACTCGGACAACCTGGTTTCCGGGTGGCGTGTCCCCGCCATGCCACCCGTTAAGAGCCCCCTGGTAGGCCTCTGGTCCGGCCTGCCGGGGGGCATTGGCTTTGCGGGCCTCAGGCTTCCTGAACGACCGGGTTCCTGAGCACCCCGATCTTCTCGATCTCGATCTCGCAGACGTCGCCGTCCTTCATCCACAGGGGCGGCTTGCGCGCGTGCGCGACCCCCGACGGCGTGCCGGTGGCGATGACGTCGCCGGGCTCGAGCGTCATGAACTCCGACAGCGTGGCGACGAGCTTGGCGGTCGAGAAGATCATGTCGGAGGTATTGGAATCCTGCACCGTCTGCCCGTTGAGCCGCGTCTGGATGCGCAGCCCCGAGGCGCCGGGCGGCAGCTCGTCGGCGGTCACCACGAC
>JAGRKR010000085.1 GCA_020442225.1 Hyphomicrobiaceae bacterium
TTGATGAGGCCGAGCGTGGCGTCCAGCAGAAACTCGGCGCGCGTCGTCATGAAGCCGAGATGATCGTTGAGGGATTGCACGTCGCGCGTGGCAGTCTTCAGGCGATTGCGCAGATCCTTGTCGCTTTTCGGCGTGATGCTCTCCTGCGCGAAATGCACCAGCAGCCGTTGCAGGGATTGCATGCTCTCCCGCGCCCGCGTGGTGACCTCGCCGCCGCGGCCGATCTGTTTCAGGACGACCTCGAAGCGGCGCTGGCGGGTGAGCGCCCCGCCGCGCATCTCGAAGATCGTATGTGCAAGCTTGCCGATCTCGGCCTGAATGCGCTCGATCATGTCGGCCTCGCGATCGATGATGGCCTCGAGCAGGCCCATCAGCAGGCGAGGCGCGGTCTCGCAGCCGGATCTGGGCTTCTTGGCGCGCGCCTTGAGCAGAGCGAATGCCTTCGGCTCGATATAGCGCACCGTGACGAGACGGTTGGCGGCCAGGATGAAGGTGATATCGGTCGTCTGCGGTTCCGGGCCGTCGATGCCGTAGAGCACCGATGCGGTCATGAAGTGCGCGCCGTCCTCGCTGTAGAGGCGGCTCGAATGCTCGATCTCTCGCATCTCCTCGCGCGTCGGCACGTCGATGCCGAGCGCCTTCTCGACCAGGGCCTCCTCTTCGGCTGTCGGATTGACGAGGTCGATCCAGATCGTCTGGTCGCCGATATCGCCACCGGGGCGGGGGGAAATGGCGTCGCCGGTGCAGTCGTAGGTCTCGATCATGGGCGATCCCTGTCTTGGTCGAGCCGATGGGGAAGACCATATACGAAGAGCGGGCCGCCCGGCAGAGGTCTGGCGCGCCATGACGTGACGCGCTATGGCAGGAACAGCATCAAGGAGGTGGGCGGGTGACCGTGGCGAGATCCGAGGAGTCGTGGGTGCAGGCCGTCCTGACGTTCTGGTTTGCAGAGATGAGTCCGGCCGACTGGTTCACCAAGAGTCAGGCCATCGACAATCTGATCAGCGCGCGCTTCCGGGAGATCTTCGAGCAGGTGAAGGCCCGCACCATCGAGGAACTGGCATCCTCGCCCGAGCGTGCGCTGGCGGCGGTCATCGTGCTCGATCAGTTCCCGCGCAATATGTTTCGCGACACGCCGGCAGCCTTTGCGACCGACGCCAGGGCACTGGCGCTGAGCGCCGCCGCTATCGGGCGGGGCCACGACGCCAACCTCGATCAGGCCGGGCGGAAGTTCCTCTATATGCCCTATCAGCACAGCGAGGACCGCGGCGAGCAGGCACGCTCGATCGAGCTCTTCGCCAGGCTCGAGGAGCCGGAGACGCTGGATTTCGCCATCCGGCACAAGGAGATCGTCGATCGGTTCGGTCGTTTCCCGCACCGCAATGCGATTCTCGGCCGGATTTCGACGACGGAGGAGTTGGCCTTTCTCGAAGAGCCGGGCAGCTCGTTCTGATCGAAGCAGGGGGGACCATGGACACGCTCGAGGCGCTGCGCCGCCAGTATCGTATCGACGGGGTGCTGGATTTCGCGCGCAATGCCGCTGGCGCGGCGATTGCGGTGGTTACGACCCCGGCTGCCACGGCCGAGGTGGCGCTCGCCGGGGCGCAGGTTCTCGGCTGGCAGCCCGCCGGTCAGGCGCCGGTCATCTGGCTGTCGCCCGCCGCGAGGTTCGTCGAGGGCAAGGCGCCGCGCGGCGGCATTCCCATCTGCTGGCCGTGGTTCGGCGCGCACACCTCGGATGCGACGCTGCCGGCGCACGGCTTCGTCAGGACCGCGTCGTGGCGGGTGCGCGGGGCCTCGGTCGAGAATGGCTCGGTCACGCTGCGTTTCGCCTACTCGACCGGTGAGGCGACGCGAGGGATGTGGCCGCACGACGCCGACCTCGCGCTGGAGATCGTGATCTCCCATCGTTTACGCCTGCGGCTGGCCACGCTCAACACCGGGGCCTCGCCGTTCGTGCTCGGGCAGGCGCTGCATACCTATTTCCACGTCGGCGACATCGCGTCGGCGCACGTCGTCGGTCTCGAGGGGCAGAGCTACATCGATACGCTGGCCGGCCATGCGCGCCTGCGCCAGGACGGCCCGATCGCGTTCGCGGAAGAGGTCGATCGCGTCTATCTTGGCGCACCGCAGGGGCTGGCCATCGTCGATCGCGCCCTGTCGCGGCGCATCACGATCGAGGCGGGCGGCAGCGCCAGCACCGTCGTCTGGAATCCCTGGATCGCCAAGTCCGCACGGCTCGGCGACATGGGGGCGGATGGTTACAGGCGCATGCTCTGCGTCGAGACCGCCAATGCGTTCGACGATCAGCGCCGCCTGTCGCCTGGCGAGCGTCATGAGCTCTCGCTCGAAATCGGCGTGTCGACGCTGTGAAACGCGGCGGGCGTGCCGGGTTCAGCCCGGCGTCTTGACGGAGCTCGGTACTTCCGGCGCGACGATCTTAAGTCTGCGGCTGCGCGCGAGCAGATAGAGCCCGCCGATGAAGATCAGGAGCATGGCGAGGAACGACGAGTAGCCCGAGCCCGAGCCGAGGAACCGGTTCGAAAGATCGATGAGGTCGTCGAACTTGAGCACGGCAAGACCGCTGAGGATGACGCCCGCGGTGCGTACCGTCGCCTCGATGTCCTTCTTGCGGAAGAAGAAGAACAGCAGCAGCAGCGCCCATGGCCCGAACGAGAGACTGAGCGCCAGGGCCGCGTATTTGCGCACGATCGGCTCCATCGCCCAGGACATGCCGGTGAAGGGCACGAAGATGGCGTCGCTGCCGCCCGGTGTGCTGCCATAGAGCACCGACCAGGATTGCAGGTTGGCGTGGAAGGTGAGCGGCCAGAACAGCATCGCGAAAGCGCCCACCAGCACGCCGCGCTCGAGCTGCTTGATGATGGGCTCGTAGTGCGTGTCCACCTTCTTGCGCCAGAAGGCGAGCATCAGGCCGATGATGACCACCACCAGCAGGAAGAAGATCTTCAACGGCAGCAGCATCACGTGCACGCGGTAGGTCAGGGACCGGTTCGCGGCCTGCGCATAGAGGTCCTGGACGGACGAGCGGAAGCGGAACTGCGCATCGCAGCACTGCTTGGCATTGAGCGCCTTGTTCGCCGGGAAGCAGTGGCGGAGCTTGCTGTTCTCCTCCGACGTCTCGAGCAGCGGATCGGGGTCGCAATCGCGCACGAACCTGGCGAGGCCGACGCGCGACTCGCTCGCCGCGCGGGTGGCGAGCACGACGTCGAGAACCGGGCCCGCGGTACAGCCGGCGCCCTTGTCGGGGCCGCGCTTCCAGCAGCCGCTGGGCTGCCCCCGGTCCGAGGCCAGACGCTTGGGCGCGATCTCCCACGCCGAGCGCGTGCTGACGTGGAGCATGACGACCGTCACCGCCGCCGTCAGCGCGATCACGACAAAAAAGCCGAATATGAAGCGCACACGGCCAAGTGGCTGCACGTACCGCCAGTACATGTCGGTGAAGACGGCCGAGGGCAGGTAGAACGCGAACAAGGCCAGAACGCCGAAGATGGGAAAGAACCAGAACAACTGGCTGTCGAACGCGGCGAGGTCGAGCGCGGTCTTGAAGCCGAACTCGTAGAACAGCGTCGCCGTGGTCGCGATGAAAGACAGACCCAGGACGATAAAGATGAACGCCACGAAGCCACGCGCACCCTTGGACGGCATCCTCAGCTCCCCTTCGACTGTCGCCGGGATCGCAGCTCGGAAAGAACCTGAGCGGCAAGTCGTCGGCGGTCCGCCGCGTCGCATCCGAGCCCAGGAGGGGCCAGCGGCGTGACACGCGTCACGCATGCGCGGTTATGATGTGATGGATTAGCATCCCGGCGAGGGAACGTTGTTGAATCTGAACCTCGTATTCCTACGTGTGTTGCAACCACGCACCCGGTGGGAGCTGTTCCCGCCGGTCAGAAGCATGAAAGGAAGAACATGAGCAAGATCCTGAAGGTCGTCGTTGCCGTCGGCGCCCTGGCTTTCGCGACGTCGACCGCCACGATGGAGGCTGAGGCGCGCATTCGCTGCAACGGGCCGTATCAGGTGCTGAGCAGCGGCAGCGAGCACGCCACGCCGTATTGCGAAGACAACTATCTGGCCAAGGTCGCGCGTGGCTATGGTATGCGCTTCTCCGATCGGTCTGTGCGTCAGAATCCGAGCGTCAAGGCTGAAATCTGCCGTACCATCGGGCACGATTCCCGCATTCAGCACATCTGCGCGCAGTATCGCGACGGGCCTCGTCGTCACTAGGGTGTGATCGGTCGAGAAGGGCGCGCGGCGCGCGTTCTTCGAGGCCGTGACTCGCACCCGCTCCGGCTGCGGCTAGCTCGTGAACTTGCAGCGTCGCCAGCGCTCCGGCTGTCCGCCCTGTGCCGGCGGCGACTGCGACCGCGTCAGCTCGAGATTGTGCTCGTTGATGAGCACCATCGACACGTTCGTGCCGGCGCCCGGCTCGTTGGCCGGCACACGATACGAGAAGGCATGACGCGAGTAGTTGCCGGTAATGGCGTTGCCGCCGGGTGTGACGATCTTCGGACCGTCGATGGCGAGGCGCTGGCCGCTCGGGCCGCACCATTCCCCGTCGATGGCGTCGGCCAGTGCCGGGGACGCGGTTGCCATCACGAGCGCGGCGACGGCCAAGCCTGTGATGGAGAAGCGAGCATAGCGGCGGGGTGTGCGAGCCATGGCGAACTCCGGACTGCGAGCCCATCAACGTCGGCCACAGTCTAGCGCATCTCCGGTGTCAGCGTCGAATGAGAGAAAACTATTGGTCGTCGCGAAGACTCATGCCAGTCTTTGGTCGGGTTTCAACAACGGAAAGGAGGTGATCCATGTCGAGTGGGATTGCGGAGCTGACGAGACAGCCACTGCAGGTCACGCGGGATTTGGAGAAACCTCCCGGTTCCGCCTGATCGAGCTGAGCCGGAGCCGACAGGCTCCGGGTGGACGGCTCTCAGCCGCACTCACGGAGGGGTCGCCTTTGGCGGCCCCTTTCCATGTCCGGGCAACTGACCGTATCGTTCCCCCTGTGTGGGACGCGAGGGCGCGTCGGCAGCAGCGAGCGAGCGGAGCATCCAGGATATGCATTTCGGCCAATTCAACCTGATGGGCTACAGACACCGCGGCACCGGCCCGCACGAGGTTTTCGATCTGGCTGTCGATCAGGTGAAGGTTGCGGAGCAGGCCGGCTTCGAGATCGCCTGGTTCGCCGAGCACCACTTCTCCAACTACTCGATCTGCCCCTCGCCGCTGATGATGGTAGCCCGTCTTGCCGGAGAGACACGCCGGATAAGGCTCGGGCCTGCTGTCGTCGTGGCGCCGCTGTACAACCCGGCGCGCCTGCTGGCCGAGGTCGGCATGGTTGATTCCCTGACGCACGGCCGCCTCGTGCTCGGCCTCGGCAGCGGCTATCAGGCCTACGAGTTCGACCGCTTCGGGGAGGATCTCGCCGAAGCGCCGGCGCGGCTCGTCGAGCTCACGCAGATGCTGGATCTCGCCTTCGTCAACGACACCTTCAGCTATGATGGCCAGCACCTGAAGCTGCCGCTCTCCCACATTGCCACGCGCCCCTACGCGGGCTTGCCGGAGATCTGGTATGCCGGCGAGAACCCTGGGCTCCTGCGGCTTGCCGCCAGCCGTGGCGCGCCATTGATGCTGAGCGTCCGCCATTACTCCGTGGAGCTGATGTGCCAGGCGCGAGCTCGTGTCGAGGCTGTCTGGCGCGAGGTCGACGCGCCGCTCGAGTCGATGCGCCTCGCCTTCCTGCGGCCCATGTGCATCGTCGACACCAGGGCCGAGGCGGACGTGTTCCTCGAGAACCTGCGCCATCAGATGCGGCTCTCGCACGGGCTCAGGGCACGCGAGCAGGATCTCGATCGCGGCATGCTGCGCGAGACGCCCTATGCCGGCGAGCCGGACATGGCGGCGCTCGGCCGGCATCTGCTGGTGGGGGATGCCGAAACGGTGGCGGAGCGGCTCGTGGCGGAAATCATCGCGGCGCGGCCCCACCACTATCTCCTGCAATTCCAGGTCGGCGGACTCGACGGCAAGGTGGCCTTGAGGTCGATCGAGCGCTTTGCGAGCGAGGTGCGACCGAGGCTCGAAAAGACGCTCGGGCCGCTCGACAGGCTGTGAGCGCGGGCGTGCGCCACGATCGGGGGCTCAGGCGGCGAAGCTCGAGCGCAGTTGCGCCCCCCAGCGTCCATCGAGCTTGGTGATCGCCCAGAGCGAGCGGAACCGGCCCATCAGCTTGCCGGCCTCGTCGTAGCGTGAGAAGCGCACGTCGAGATGCACCTTGTCGGGGCCTGCCGCGACGACATCGAGGCTGTCCCAGACGCTGTGGCCCCAGCCGTCGCCGGCACGGGCGAGGAAGTCGGCGAAATAGCTGTCGGCTGTCTCCCAGGTCTTGAGCCGTCCGCCGGACAGGCGATGGTGAGGAAAGTGCAGCGTCGCCGCCAGCCCCTTCTCGTCGCGCGCGTTGAGGGCGGCGATGTGCGCGGCCATCACGGCCTTGGCGGCTGCGACCGCCTCGGCGTCGGGCGTGGCCTGCGAGGCATCGGTCATGGTCATGGGGCGGCTCCTCTGATCGTCGGTACGCCAGCGTGGCGGCACAGGGCGCGGCGGTCAACATGCTGAGTTCGCCATCGCCAGTACCGTCGCAACGCTCAGCCGAGCCGCTCGCGAAAGGCCTCGTAGCCGAAGCTCCGCAGCACGCGATAGGCGCCGTCCGGCTCGAGGATGGCGAGATCGGGCAGCGGCGTGCCGTTGAAGGTCGTGTTCTTCACGAACGAGTACTGCATCATGTCGGTGAAGACGAGCCGGTCTCCGGGCGCCAGCGGCGTGTCGAACGAGTAGGTGCCGATGACGTCGCCGGTCATGCACGTCTTGCCGCCGAGAATATATGTGTGGGCTTTCTCGCCCGCCTTGCCCGCCCCGATGATGGTCGGCGTATACGGTACCTCGAGGACGTCCGGCATGTGCGTCGAGGCGGAGGTGTCGAGGATGGCGATGGGCTCGCCGTTCCAATGGAGATCCAGCACGCTCGCCACGAGATAGCCGGTATCGACGACGAGTCCGGCGCCCGGCTCCAGGATTATCTCGACGCCGAATGCTGTACGAAAAGCCTTGATGGCCGCGATCAGGCGCGCGACGTCGTAGCCGGGCTTGTTGACGAAATGCCCGCCACCGAAGTTGACGGCCGTCACGCGGCGCACGACGTCGCCGAGCGTCTCGGCGACGTGCTCGATGAGCCCGACAGAGCCGTCGGCGAGGCTTTCGCAGAGCGCGTGCACGTGCAGGATGTCCACGTGCTCCCAGACGATCTTGCCGAGCTCATCCCTGGTCGTGCCGAAGCGCGAGCCGGGCGCGCAGGGATCGTAGAGCGGCCCGCCTAGCGTGGCGTTCGAGTAGCCGGGATTGACGCGCAGGCCGACCTTGCGACCGGCCGCCTTCACGGCAGGCGCGTAGCGGGCGTGCTGGCCCGGCGAATTGAAATAGATGTGCTCGGCAATGCCGAGCAGCGCCTCAACCTCACCCGGCGCGTAGGCCGGCGCGTAGACGTGCACCTCCTTGCCGAACTCCTCACGGCCCATGCGCGCCTCGTACAGGCCGCTCGCGGTTGTGCCGTCGAGGCTCGCACGCATGAGCGGGAAGGCGGCCGGCATGGCCCAGGCCTTGGTCGCGAGCAGGATCTTGCAGCCGGCCTCGTCGCGGATGCGCCGTGCGGTGGCGAGGTTGCGCTGGAGCGCCGCCACGTCGAGCACGTAGGCAGGCGTTGCAAGCGAAGCGGGCAGCGGTGGCAGCGTCGTCATCGAGGCCTCCGGGTTGGCGGCCCCTTAAAGCAGGTTTGCGCCCGGGGGTGAAGGGTTTGGCGTAAGGACGGGCTGTGGGCAGCCCCAGGGCCGGAGGACGCCGGGCGATCTGCGGGCCACCCTCGGCCGCCTGCGCCGCGCCCTTGGCGGTGGCGAGCCCAAAAGCGGGGTGATATGGTTCGCGCATGAGCGAGCGAAAGCGGTTGATCGTAGGAATTTCCGGCGCTTCGGGCGTCGTTCTCGGGGTTCGCACCCTCGAGGTGCTGCGCCCGCTCGACGTCGAGGTTCACCTCGTTGTCAGCAAGGCCGCCGAGCTGACGCTGGCCTGCGAGACGGACCTGACGCGCGATGGCGTGCGCGCACTGGCGGATCACACCTATTCCATCGCCGACATCGCGGCGAGCATCGCCAGCGGCTCCTTCCGCACGCTGGGCATGATCGTCATACCCTGCTCGATCCGCAGCATGTCCGAGATCGCGACCGGCGTGACCTCCAACCTGCTGACCCGCGCCGCCGATGTCGTGCTCAAGGAGCGACGCAAGCTGGTCCTCGTCGTGCGCGAAACGCCGCTGCATGCCCTGCATTTGCGGACGATGGCCAGCCTCGCCGAGGCCGGCGCCGTGATCGCGCCTCCCGTTCCCGGCTTCTACACGCGCCCCGAGAGCGTCGACGATCTCGTCGATCACATCGTCGGACGCGCGCTCGATCAGTTCGACATCGAGGCCGGGATCGTCAAGCGCTGGCGAGGCGCCCAGGCGAGCGCCTTCTCGCGCACGCGCGCACCGAGCGACACCGACTGAAGGCTCAGGCTCGCGCCGTCGCAGCGGGCGCCATGCCCGCGCGTGGCTACTGCGCGATCGGATAGCACCACGGGCACGCGTCCTCGTGGGAGCGTCCGAGCGGGTCCCAGTCCTGCAATGTCGCCCAGACCTCTTCGCCGGAGATCTGCGCTTGCTCCCGCAACTTGGCGAAATCGACGCCTGGAATGACTCCGTTCTCCATGATCGTCTTGCCGTTGACGATGACGGTCTCGATGTCGTCGCCGACACCGCACTCGACGACGCTCTTGACCGGGTCGCGCACGGGACCGTAGCGCAGCGTTCCACGCCCGGTGAGGTCGATGATGATCAGGTCGGCGAGGGCGCCCGGCGCCAGCCTGCCGAGATCGTCGCGGCCTACGGAGATGGCGCCGCCGAGCGTCGCGGCGCGGAAGACTTCGGCGGACGTGGCGGCGAAGTACGTATGGCTCATGACCTTGCCGAGGTAGGACGCCGTCCGCATGTTCATGATCATGTCTCGCGGATAGGTGTCCGAGCCGATGGACATGTTGATGCCCGCGGCCTCGTACTTCTTCCAATTGTCGAGGCTGCGCGCCCGGCGGACGATATTGATCGGGCAGTGGGAGACGGACGCCCCCGCGCGGCCCATGAGCTCGAGATCGCGCGCGACGGAGTAGTTGAGGTTGGGGTTGTCGGCGACGAAGTTGCCGTGGCCGATGTTGAGGGTCGGACGCAGCATGCCGATCTCGTCAAGCAGCTCGATCGGCGTCTTCATGAACTCCTTCACGACCTCGTAGAATTCGATGACGCTGTAGGCGGCATGGGTCGCCATTGGCAGCTTGAGCTCGTCGGCGGCTTTCACCGTCCGCTGCAGCAGCTCGAGCGATGAGGTCTCCACCTCTCGCGGTACGAGGATGCCGCGGACACGCCCGTCGGCGGCCCGATCGTGCTTCTCGATCCATGACAGGGCGGTTGCCAGGCCGTCGAGGCCGAGCTGGTCGTTGCGGACCCGCTTGAGGCGGCCGATTTCGTCGCCGACCCATCGCCCGCAGTCATAGCCTGGGGCAAGGTAGGCGCGGCTGCCGAGGCGTGTGACCTCGGCAAGCAGGGCGTCCTGGACCTTGAGCTGGCTGCCGTACTCGACGAACGTCGTCACGCCGTTGCGGATCAACTCGGCCACCGTGAACTCGGCATTGAGCTTGAACGCCGAGACCGCTCCTTCGTCCCCGTGCTTGAGGTAGCGGGGATCGCCCTTGACGATCTTGCCTTCCTTCGGAACGGAGATCTCCAGGAAAGGCTGGCCGTAATACATGGGCCGCCCGGTGTCGGTGATGAGCCGGTGAGAGGCGCGATGCCCGGAATGCACGTGCGTATCGATGAAGCCCGGCGCGACAAGACGGTTTTCCGCCTTGATCGTGCGATCGACATCCCCGTCGAAGGTCTGGCCGACATGGATGATGCGGTTGTCCTCGAAGATGACGACGCCGTCGCGAATGAGCGTGTGCTCCCCCTTGTCGAACCCGACGATCCACGTTGCCTCGATTTTCGTCCGCATATCACCGCTCCCGATTACTGTACCCGGTCACCGTCCGGCTGCCGCTCGAGCGGGCCGGTTACGCGCGTCTGGCCAAGCCGCCGACGCATGAGTTGATACGCCACCACCGCCGCGATCAGCGCGCCGCCGATCAGATCCGTCGAGTGACTGGGATCGATCAGCAGCGGGCCGGTGGAAAACAGCAAGATCCGCGCCGGCCAGGACAGCGGCCCGAACGCGTAGCCACCACCGGCCGCCGACATCGCCGTGACGCCGACGAAGGCGGAGGCGATCACGCGGGCATTATGCAGCGCGTCTGCCTGCATCAGCAGCCCGCTGTCGAAGACGAAGGCGTAGGGGATGAGGAAGCCCGGGATGGCGATGAGGAAGGCGAGTAGCCCGGTCTGCCAGAGGTTGCCGCCACTCAAGCCGGCGGCGGCGTAGCCGGCGAGCGCAACGGGCGGGGTCACCATTGACAGAATCGCGAAGTAGAAGACGAACAGGTGGGCCGCCAGGGCCGGCACGCCGAGCTCCTGCAGGGCCGGCGCGACCAGAATGGCCGATACGAGATAGGCGGCGGCGGTCGGCATGCCCATGCCGAGGATGATCGTGAGCACCATGGTGCCGATCAGCGTCAGCAGCAGCGACCCCCCGGCAATGTTGAGGAGCCACCGCTGCAACTGGAGAGCCATGCCGGTCTGCACCAGTGTGCCGACGATGATGCCGGCAACGGCCGAGGGGATGGCGACCTCCGCGACGGCTTTGGCAGCGCCCGTCAAGGCCTCGAGCATCGCCTTCAGCCCGAGTCGCGTCGCCGCATTGATCGCTGCCACCGCGATAATGGCGATCGTGGTGTAAACCCCGACGGTCATCATCGAGTAGTGCGACATGAGCAGATAGACCATCAGGAAGAGGGGCAGCATCAGGTGCCAGCGCTTCAGCGCCTCGGCCGCATAGGCCTTGATGTCCGCGTCGCGGTCGGGCGCCAGGCCGACGCGCAGGCTGTGGAAATGCACGAGCATGAACAGCGACAGGTAGTAAAGTACGGCCGGCACGATGGCAGCGAACGCCACGTTCGCGTAGCTCACGCCCACGATGTCGGCGAGGATGAAGGCCGCCGCTCCCATGATCGGCGGGGCGAGTTGCCCGCCGGTCGAGGCGGTGGCCTCGATAGCCCCGGCGAGATTTGGCTTGAAGCCGCCGCGCTTCATCAGCGGGATCGTGACGATGCCGCTCATGAGCACGTTGGCAACGGCGGAGCCCGACACCGTGCCGATGAGGCCCGAGGATACGACCGCCGCCTTGCCCGCTCCGCCCCAGGTCCGTGCCGTCAGGGCATAGGCGAGATCGACGAAGAGGCGGCCGGCGCCAGATCGCTCGAGAAAAGCCCCGACCACGATGAAATAGAAGACGAGGTTGGCCGAGGCTGAGATGGGCGTGCCGAAGATGCCCTGTGTGGACAGAACCTGCAGGTCGATGAAGCGGGCGAGGCTCATGCCGCTGTGGCCGATGAAGTTCGGCAGATAGGGGCCGGCGAACGTGAAGACGATGAAGAGCACGGTGATGGCCGTCAGCACCAACCCGGCGACGCGCCGGCAGGCCTCGATCAGGAGGAGGATCAAGAGGCAACCGAAGATGATGTCGGCGGTATAGACGGGATCGACGCCTTCGATGCGCTCCGCGACACGCTCTCCCTGGAGCGCGAAATACCCCGCACACGTCAGCGCCGCTGCGGCGAACGCGAGGTCCAGAAGCGGCAAGCTGTCTTCCGCCTCACGCCGGGCCCTGAAGCCGATGATGAGGAAGGCGATGGCCAAGGCGGCGCCGACGTGGATGCTGAGGAACGTGATCTGGTGAGGGGCAGCGCGCGCGACGAACGGGTAGAACTGTACGACTGACAGTCCCAGCGCAACGCATGCAACGATTGCGCGCGCAATGCTCGGCGACACCTGCGTCTTCATGCGCGATACCCCTGCAGCCCCCAGAGCGCGATCGACTTCGATTGAGCAGGCTCTGCTCGTCGGCGAAGCCGTCGGTCACACTCCAACTCGAAGAGGTAGGGTGCGATTGCCGCAAGCGAGGGACGCATCCTGCGCATCCTTCGTCAGCGATCGCACCCTAGCCTGCGTGGATCAGCGCTACTTGATCAGACCCTTTTCCTTGTAGTAGCGCGCCGCGCCGGGATGCAGCGGGCAGCCACCATTCAGGCCCGGATCGGCCGCCATCCTGGCGTCGAAGTCACCGAGGGCCGCATGGATCTTCTTCAGTCGCTCGACGTTTTCCATGATCGTCTTGACGATAGTGTAGGCGACATCATCCGGCACGCTGGCGGCGATCAGGATGTTCGAGGCAGCCTTCACTGTCTTCACGGGCGCGCTCTGGCCTTTGAACGTGCCGGCAGGCACGGTCGCAGGAGCCCAGCCGTGCTTCTCGATCATGCCCTTGATCACAGTCTCGGGCAGCGGCAGCATGACCATCTCGTTGATGGTGACGATCTGGGTCGCCGCCGGATGGCCTTTGGTCACGACGTGCGCCCAGCCTCCGGCCTTGCCGTCGCGGATGGTCTCGCCAGCACCCGCCCGCGTCGACGCCTCGATCATGCCGCCCTTCTTGGCAACGGCCTCCTTGCTGGAGCCGAGCAGGGCCAGAACCTGCCGCACGCCTTGCTCGCCGGTGCCGCCGGGACGCGTGGTCAGGAGGTGGAACTTGCCCTTGCCGGCAGCGATCTCCTCCCAGGACGTGATGCCCGACTTCTTCGTCACGAAGGTGCCGAAGTAGTAGATGTCGAGGCCGCCGATGAGGGCGCGCACCTTGTCCTGCTTGCTCTTGAAGGCGCCGACGCCGCGGCAGCCCTCTGCGGACGTCACGGCGAAGGAGATGCCGAGCTCCATCTCGCCCGATTGGATCAGCTTGATGTTGCCGACGCCGCCGGCCTTCGGCATGACCTCGATCGAGGAGCCCGCCGGCAGTTTCGGCTTCACCATGTCGGCGATGCCGGCACCGTAGTTGTACCACGCCGAACCGATGCCGACCGTTCCGAACCTCAGCTTCACCGGCTTGTCGGCAGCCGCGGCGGGCCATGCCAGCGCCATCGCAGCAGCCGACAGCGCCAGAACTCTAAGCATGCGCATGGGACTCTCCTCAACCTCTCAAGACATTGCTACGCCCGCCATCAGTCTTGATTGTTATCACCGCGCGACCGGGCTGATCGTGCGGCGTTCCCGAGCTCAGCTCTTCACTCCGGCCTCCGCGAGAATGGCCTGCACGCGCGCGCGCTGCTCGTCGGAAATGACGAGCCGTTCCGCGAAGTCCTTGCCGACCGGACGCGTCGCATCGATCCCCATCTTCGTGACCGTGAAGGTCTCCGGGTCGGAGGTGGGGTCGAGGATGGCGCCCTTGCAGCCGGGGATCAGCACGATGTCGCGTTCCGGGCGAACGCGCGTCGCCACGGCCCACATCACGTCGGACATGTCGAAGATGTCGACGTCCTCGTCCACGACGATCACGTGCTTGGTGTAGAACTCGGTGCCGAGGGCGGCCATGATGGCCTGCTGCGGCTCGCCCTGGGCGGTCTTGCGCATCTTCACGAAGGCCATGAAGGCGCCGCAGGTCTTGTGCGGCACGTGCACGGAGATGACGTTCGGCAGATTGCGGCGCAGCGTATTCAGGATTTCGCCCTCGCGCGTGATGCACGAGACCAGGATGTGGTCCTGCGACATGCCCGAAACCACGGAGTGGTACATGGCGTCGCGACGCATGCGGACGCGCTTGGCGACGAACACGTTCTGCGTCGAGCGATACGATGCATAGCCGGTGAACTCGCTGAAGGGGCCTTCGGGCTCTTTCACGTCCGGCAGGATCTCGCCCTCGATGATGATCTCGGCTCCGGCAGGAACCTCGAGATCGGACGTCCCGCACTTCGCCAGCTTGTACGGCTCGCCGAACAGGCCACCGATGATCTCGAACTTCCGCACGTTGGGCGGATAGGCGTAGACCATCGAGCCCATGTAGTGCAGCGGATGAATGCCGAGCGTGATCGCGGCCGGCAGAGCCTCGCCGCGCTCCTCGGCGCGCCTGTGGAACTCCCACATGCGCCGGCGGGAGTGGAGCGACACGCCGAGCCGGTTGCGGCCCTTCAGCATGAGGCGATGAAAGCCCGTCGTGTCGACGCCGGTTACGGGGTCGCGCGCGGCGATCTGGCCGGCGGTGATGTAGGGGGCGGCATCGACGGAGAAATGCAGCGGGATCGGCAGGCGCGTGAGATCGACATCCTCGCCCTCGATGACGACCTCTTGCCAGGGAGCTTCAGACACGAGTTCGCAGGGGATGTAGCGCTGCACGCGATCCCGGAAGGCGCTCGGCAGCTCTTCCGGCGTGGTGTCGAGGCAGGCGGCGAGCAACTTGCGATTGCCGGCGATGTTGGTCACGACCGGCATCGTGTGGCCTTCGATGTTCTCGTAGACCACGACGGGGCTTTTTCCCATGCGCTCCAGCTCGAAGACGAGCGAGGTCATGTCGAGCTCGGTGCGTACCGGCTGGCGAATTCGCAGCAGTTCATCAGGAAAGGATCTCTCCACCATCTTGAGGAAACCGCGCAAGCCTTGCGCGTCGAGGGTGGTGCTCTCGCTCATCGTCGTGCCGTCCCCATCCGAAACTGATCAGTAACGATAGCACGGGAGCGGAATGCCGCAACCGACCTATCTTAGAGCCCGGCAGGACTGCGACGGCCACACCAACGCAATCTTAAGCGATCCTCAGCATCATGACGGGTCAAGTCTCGAGGGGGCGGGGTTCGAGGCTGCCGCGAGGAGAAGTGCGTATGGGTACGGCAACGGTGCTGGGCTACGAGATGGCTTCACGGGCCAAGATGGTCCGAGCCGGGGCACTGGTCGTCGCATTCGCCATCATCATCCTCGGTGGCGCGGTCGCTGCCTTCACGGGACCCGAGGTCTACCGCCACTACATATTCGAGCAGGCGGTCGGGCGCGTCACCGCGATCAGGGAGATGTGCCACTATCAAATCAAGCGTCTCAGCAAACGCGGTCCCGCGCAGGTCACGGGGCTGATCGATTGCAGGACGGCCTACCGGGAAGCCGCGCGCATCGACCATGCACTGGGCGAGGTGAAGCACATCTCGATCGTGAGCGTCGACTACAGGATTCGCAGCGGAATCGAGATCAGCTCCGCCTTCGATGTGCCCTCGGAGGCCGCGATGGACCTTGCCGTCGGCCGAGCCGTCCGCATCAACTACGATCCCAGGCAACCGGACCGCGTCCATCGGCGCGCCGGCAATCCCTTCGCTCTGACGCACGAGGCGCGCTTCCGGGGAGCGCCCTCCGCGACGCTCGATGAGCGACGTCAAAGCCCTCCGGCAGCGCCTCCGGGCGTCGCACCCGCAGTGCCGTCGAGCCAATTGCCGCCAGAGCCAACCGCTGTGCCGGCAGTGAGACCGGAAAGCGCTCCGATGGCCGCTCCAGAGCGGAACAGGCGCAGGTCGGAGACTCCCGAGATCATCAGGACGATCTCCTGGTACATCGCCTGGGGCGTGATCGCCGGCATGGCCTACGCGATCTTCTGGATCCTGCGCTTCATCTGGCGGCTCGTGCGCCGCGGGCTCGGCAGGGCGACGCCGGCCGAGCCGGTTCCACCGAGACAGAGTGCGGCACGATCGCCAGCTGTGGCAGCGCGCATCGCGACCGCGACGCGGGCAGCTCGTGCGAGACCCCAGAATCGGTGAGGTTCTGGCGGTCGGCGCCACCATCCCGCTGGAGCCGACGACAAGTGAACCGGCCGCCGCAGAGTTCGACGCGCGCGGCATCGGCTGGAAAAC
>JAGRKR010000086.1:0-1892 GCA_020442225.1 Hyphomicrobiaceae bacterium
CGACTTACGCGCCCGTGTCACCACGGGCCGCTGGCCGCTGAGCAGCGCCAGATCGGACGCCGCCGCATCGACCTTCTTGCGGTCGTTGACGGCCTCGCCGACGCCCATGTTGACCACGATCTTCTCGAGGCGGGGCACCTGCATCGGGTTCTTGTAGGCGTACTTCTCCGTCATAGCCTTGCGCACGACGTCCTCGTAGAGACGCTTCATGCGCGGCTTGTAGTCGCCCTTCGGCGCCCGCGGCTTGGCCGGCTTGGCCTCGGCCGTCTTGGCGCTCTTGGCTTCCTTGCCGCTCTTCTTGCCGGCGGGGGCCTGCCCCTTGGCCGGCTTCTGCGGCGCGCTCTCCTTGGCCATGCCTCTACTTCTCCGTGATCACTTCGCCGGAGCGCTTGGCAAAGCGCACCTTGCGGCCGTCCTCGAGAATCTTGAAGCCCACGCGCGTCGGCTTGCCGTCACGCGGATCCTCGAGGGCGAGGTTTGAAATCTGGATCGGCGCCTCTTTCGAGATGATGCCGCCCTCGACCTGCGGCGTCTGACGCTGATGGCGGCGCACGACGTTGACGCCGCGCACGATGGCCTTGTTCTCTTTCGGCAGCACGCGCATGACCTCGCCATGCTTGCCCTTGTCGCGGCCGGCGAGGACGATGACGTGATCGCCCTTCTTGATCTTCAGGCTCGCCATCTAGAGGACCTCCGGAGCCAGAGAAACGATCTTCATGTGGTTCTTGGCCCTGAGTTCGCGCGTGACCGGTCCGAAAATGCGGGTGCCGACCGGCTCGCCCTGGTTGTTGATGAGCACCGCCGCATTGCGGTCGAAGCGGATCAGGCTGCCGTCCGGACGCCGCACGCCCTTGGCGGTGCGCACGACCACGGCCTTCATGACCTCGCCCTTCTTCACGCGACCGCGCGGGATCGCCTCCTGCACGGCCACCACGATGGTGTCACCGATCGAGGCGTACTTGCGCTTCGAGCCGCCCAGCACCTTGATGCACTGCACACGGCGTGCACCCGAGTTGTCGGCGACATCGAGATTGGTTTCCATCTGGATCATCGCGCTTCGTCCTTTCCTGCTCCGCAGCCGTCCCGGAATATCGCCCCGGCGGCACTGCGGCCTTCGTCTCGTCCCGCTGTCGTCCTGCCCGCTGCTGCCCGGAAGCGACCGTGGCCGCCTACGCGCCGCGCGGCTAGGCCGACTGCTTGCCCTTTTCGCTCAGCACGACCCACCTCTTGTTCTTCGAGATCGGGCGGCTTTCCTGGATGGCGACACGATCGCCGATCTTGTGCGCGTTGGCCTCGTCGTGAGCGTGGTACTTCTTCGAGCGCCTGACGGTCTTCTTGAACAGCGGATGCGTGTAGCGGCGCTCGACCTCGACCACGACGGTCTTGTCGTTCTTGTCCGACACCACCACACCCATGAGAATGCGTTTCGGCATGGCGATCTCCTCAGGCCTCTTGTCCGACGCCGCGCTTGACGCGGGCGAATGTCTGAATGCGTGCGATGTCGCGTCGAACCTGACGGACCCGCGAAGTGTTCTCGAGCTGCCCGGAAGCCTTCTGGAAGCGCAGGTTGAACTGCTCCTTCTTCAGCTTGATGAGCTCCTCGTCGAGCTGATCGAGGGACTTGTCCCTGAGATCGCTGGCTTTCATCTGCGTCCTCCAGGCGCGCCCTCAGGCGACGCTCATTCTTCCGCTCAGTTGATCCGCATCACGAAGCGCGTGCGGATCGGCAGCTTGGCTGCTCCGAGTTGCAGCGCCTCGCGGGCAATGGTCTCGGTCACACCGTCGATCTCGAACATGATGCGACCCGGCTTCACGCGCGCCGCCCAGAACTCCGGCGAACCCTTGCCCGAGCCCATGCGGACTTCGGTCGGCTTCTTGGAGACCGGCACGTC
>JAGRKR010000086.1:1969-2420 GCA_020442225.1 Hyphomicrobiaceae bacterium
TCCATGGCCTTGAGACCATATGCGCCGAAGGCCAGAGTGGTGCCACCCTTGGCGTTGCCATGGATGCGCCCCTTGTGGGCCTTGCGATACTTCGTACGTTTCGGTTGCAGCATCGGTGTTCACTCTCGGATTGTGCCAGCGACCTCAGGCCGAAGGGCCGTCGCTGCGGCGCGGACGCGAGCCGCTGCCGGGTTGCTGCTCCATGGCGCGGCGCTCCGACGCCATCGGATCGTGCTCCAGGATCTCACCCTTGAAGATCCAGACCTTGATGCCGATGATGCCATAGGCGGTCAGACCCTCGGCGGTGGCGTAGTCGATGTCGGCGCGAAGCGTATGCAGAGGCACCCGACCTTCGCGATACCACTCGGTGCGCGCGATTTCTGCACCACCCAGACGACCGGAGCAGGTGATCTTGATGCCTTCGGCACCCATCCGCTGGGCCGACTGCACG
>JAGRKR010000738.1 GCA_020442225.1 Hyphomicrobiaceae bacterium
GGCGACCTGGCCGGCGCTCGCCTGCGGCACCGACGCCCACTCATCACGCGTATAGGGGTTGATCGCCGGAAAGCGCTCCTGACCGGCGGAGCGCACCCGCTCATTGTTGATGAACAGGTCGTAGACCGCTGTCATGGGCTTTGGCTTCTGTCTCTGGTCGGCGCCGGCGACGGCCGGCAGAGCTGGCGGGACACCTTCAGGCCGCGGCCGTGGCCGCCCGGACGATTGATCATCCGGCGGCTTGCCCATATATTGGACGTCACTTTATCCATATGTTGGGACAACTGGCCGGCTGTAGATTGCCTGTATCGCTGCGGCCGGCCTCGCAGTTACCTATAATATGGAAGACTGACAGGGCGCGGCGGGCGAAAATGAACATGGACACCCACTTAATGGAATATCCCGGACGAGGCAATACGGATGAGGGCGAAGCGGGCTGGGCCCGCTATGTAGAAATTGCCGCACCCCAGGGCGCGCAGGGAACGGTGCGGATTGCCGCGCTTCTGCGCATCGTCGCCGCCCATAACGTTGCCGGCATGAAGCTCAACGAGATCGCCAAGCTCGCCGGTCTCGAGCAGTCGACAGCCCACCGCATCGTCACCGCCTTGCACAGTGTGGGTTTCTTGTCGCGTGAGCCGGGGACGCGCCGCTATCACCTCGGGCCGCTGCTCTTCGAGCTTTTCACGACCGCGTTTCCGCATTTCAACATCCGGGAGATCTGCCTGCCGTCCATGGCCAGTCTCGCCGAGCGGCTGGGCGACACGGTCTATCTGAGGGTGCGCAGCGGCTTCGACGGCGTCTGCGTCGAGCGCTATGAAGGCACCTACGCCATCCGCACCTGCACCGTCGATGTCGGCCAGCGCTGGCCACTCGGCATCGGCGCGGGCAACCTCGCGCTGCTCTCGGCCATCCGCGAGACGGAAGCCAACACGATCATGGAGCATTGTGCGGCGCGCTACGAAGCCTTCGGCAAGAGCGAGGCGCTTGTCCGCGAGCGCGTGGCGAAGGCCCGCGAGCAGGGCTACATCTATCAGGACACCGAGACTTCGTCCGACGTGCGGGCGGTCGCGCTGCCGATCGTCAGCCGCACGGGCCATCCCTTCGGCGCGCTCAGCATGACGGCGATCACGTCACGCATGACTCCCGAGCGGGCAGAGACCGTGCTCGCCGAGATGCGCCAGGAAATCGCGAAGATCGTCGAGAAGATCAGCGAGATGGGCTACGTCTGATCCGTAGCTGCTCCTCCGGCTTCCGCCTCCCGCCGTCCCAACGGGCAGCTTGCCCCGTTTGCGGTTGTCCCGCGGTTGCCGTGCGCCGGCCCGGATGAGATACGATCCGCCGGCAGTCCGGCGCAGCACGCCGCCTGCGCCGGGGACGACAGGAATGGACAAGCCGCAGACGACTCTCGCGCGTGACGCCTACCGGGCGATCAAGTCGGCGATCCGCGACGGCATCTACCGCCCCGGCGACCGGCTGCGCGAGGAGGAGGTTGCCGAGCGCTTCGGCATCAGCCGCACGCCGGTGCGCGA
>JAGRKR010000739.1:0-1476 GCA_020442225.1 Hyphomicrobiaceae bacterium
TAGACCATCGTGTAGCCGATCGCGATCAGGCCATAGATGGAGCCGAGCGTCACGCCATTGATCAATTGCTGGATGAAATACTCCATGAGCGCCGCCCCCTGTGCTTTGGCCGGTCCGTCGATCTGCAACCTTAGGCACTTCGGGGGCGAAACGAAACCCGCGACTTGCATGCCGCCCCGCGAGCGCGCCCCGAAGGACAAGGGCAGATTTGGCAGAAGGGGGTCAGCCGTGCGACATGCAACATATGGACATCCGCAGACATTGCCTCTGCCCGGCTCACCGCCCTAGACTGTCGCAGCTTGCCCGTGTGGACGAGATGAGTGCGCAGGAGCGTGTCGATGCTATCGCGTTCACGCAATGCCGTCGTGGCCAGTGCGCTGGCGCTCCTGCCGCTGCCGGCCATGAAGCTGCTGGACCACCTCAATCGCGGTTGCGGTGACGGCCTCTGCGGCTTCTTTTCGGGGCTGTTGATCCTTGGCGGGCTGGCCGTCGCGACCGTCGTCTTCCTGGTGCGAAGCGCGCGCCGCGGGGAGACTCCGGCCGTCATGCGCTTTGTCCCGCTCGCCCTGTGGGTGGCGGCTCTCGCGCCCCTTTTCAGATGATGGCGCTGGGCGCCAATGCTGGTGCCGCCGATCCCTCAGACGCCCAGGTCCTTCCTGACGGCATGCACCTCCATGAGGCGGGCGCCCTTGTGGGGACTGTCCACGACGAACGTCCACTTGCCGTCGGTATAGGTGTCGCAGAGCTTGGCGCCCTTCACGAGGATCCAGTGACCGACGCGGCCTTTGTGGACGCCGAGGATGTAATGCGCCCAGGCGTTGCGCGGCTTCTGCATCCACGTCCAGAGGGTCGGCCGCTCCTTGCGCTCGAGGTCCATGAACTGGGCGACGAGATCCATGCGATAGCCGAACACGCGCAGAGCGGCCGCGACCTCCTCGGTGTAGGTGCCCTCGACCACGCGCTCGCTGCCGGCCGGCATGCCGCGCGCCCGTCGGATCTCGTCCTCGATGCGCGAGATGGAGTAGCCCGTGACCGCGGAGACGACGTAGGGGCCGCAATAGGCGGTGCGGCCGGTGTCGTTGTTGACGGTGTGGAGCGCGGACGTGGTTGGCAGCACGATGGGCCTCGGGAGCGATCGGCGGGGAGGGTGGGAAGTTAATAGAATCTTACCGCCGGATTGGTTTACGGAACGTAAACGCATGCCGTGCCGCCGGCCGTTGACCGGATTTGTCCGCACCCATTAGACTCGGTTCGCGCGCTGGCCGCCTGTCACGCGCACGACACCGCGAACCGTCTCGGGAGGGGAAGAATGCGCGACAGCGATCTTCGGATCGAACCGCTGAGCCCGGTCATTGGCGCCGAGATCCACGGCATAGATCTGAGCCGGCCGGTCTCAGACACGGCAATCGCGGCCATTCGTGCGGCTCTGGTCGAACATCTCGTCGTGTTCTTCCGCGACCAGGCCATCGACCTCGA
>JAGRKR010000739.1:1529-4028 GCA_020442225.1 Hyphomicrobiaceae bacterium
CCGGCGCCCGAGGGGCATCCCGAGGTGATCGTCATCCGCGCCGACGAAAGCTCGAAGGTGGTCGCGGGCAACCGCTGGCATTCCGACGTCTCGTGCGACGAGGAGCCGCCGATGGGCTCCATCCTGCACATGCGCGAGCTGCCGCCGAGCGGCGGCGATACGATGTTCGCCAACATGTATGCGGCCTACGAGGCGCTGTCGCCGTCCATGCAGGGCTATCTGGCGACGCTCAGCGCCTGGCACGAGTCCGCGCGCGTCCACGCCGGGCTCTACAAGCAGCAGCCCAAGGATCGCGACGGTCGCAACGACTTCCCCGTGGCTCTGCATCCCGTGGTCCGCACGCATCCCGAGAGCGGGCGCAAGTGCCTGTTCGTCAATCACGGCTTCACCACGCGCATCGATGGCCTGGGCGAGCGCGAGAGCCGGGCGCTGCTCGACATGCTCTTCGAACACGTCCGCACGCCGGAGTTCCAGTGTCGCTTCCGCTGGCAGGCGAACTCCATCGCCTTCTGGGACAACCGCTGCACCCAGCACTATGCGCTGTGGGACTACTTCCCGCATTCGCGGCTCGGCTACCGAGTGACGATTTGCGGTGATCGTCCCTACTGCTGACCCGCATGGAGTACGCGCGGCTGGATGGCGGCGGGGGCTGTCTGGTAGTCTTCCGAACACTGCAGGGATGGTCTGCCGGCGCAGGGCCGGCGGCGCTCGCCGGAGGGACAGCATGGCGCTCGACAAGAAGGCGGACGGCACGGGCTCGTCCGAGGCCGGTGAGGCGACGGTGGCGGCGTGGGACGTGCCGACACGGCTATTTCATTGGACGCTCGTTTCGCTGATCATCGCCGCCTACCTCACGCGAGAGTTCGGCGGCGTCGATCTCTACTGGCACAAGATCTGCGGTTACTCCATCCTGATCCTGATCGTCTATCGCGTGCTCTGGGGCTTTGTCGGCAGCTCGACGGCGCGCTTCACGAGCTTCGTCAAGGCGCCGTGGACGGCGCTCGCCTACGCGCGCGATTTCGCATTGGGCCGGCCCCGGCATTTCCTGGGGCACAACCCGCTTGGCGGCGGCGTCGTGATCGCCATCCTGGCTCTGGTCGGTGCGCAGGCCATGACGGGCCTTTTTGCCAGCGACGACGCCCTGGCGGAGGGGCCGCTGGTGAAGCTGGCTGGTGACAATGTCGCCAGGATCACGGCGCTGCATCACCAGATCTTCGATCTGATCCTGGTCGTCGTCGTGCTGCACATCGCAGCGAACTTCATCTACCTCTTCTGGAAGAAGGAGAACCTGATCCGGCCGATGGTCACCGGCAGGAAGCCCGCACGCGGCTACGAGGACGCGAACGAGGCCGATCTGCGCTCGCCTCTCGTGGCCGTCGTCTGTCTCGTGCTGGCCGCTGCGATCGTGCTCGGCGGCATCACGCTGGCGGGCGGCCGGCTGCTATAGCGTCTGCCTGAGGTCGAGAACCTGGGCGACGCGCGCACTGGCGCACTGGCGCGGTCAGTCGTTCGCGGGCGCGGGGCGTGCTGCGTGCGGCTCGGTGTGCAGCCCGTCCGGCATCAGGCGGTGCAGGTGGAGGATCGGCACATCAGCGAGATCGGGCGCATAGCTGCCCTTGCGCAGGTCCGTGGCGATCGCCGGCATGGTCGAGAGGCGCACACCGGCCTGCTCGGCCGTGGCCGGCCGATGGATGTGGCCCGCGAGCACGCCGAGAAGGCGGGGAATGCGGGCAAGCCGCTCGGCCAGCGCAGCCGCCTCGCTGGCGTGCGTGAACTGCAGCGGCTCGTCCAGCTCTGCGATGGCAAGTACGGGATGGTGCATGAAGGCGAGGGTCGGCAGGTCCGGCGAGAGGGCCAGCCAGCGCTCGAGGTCGGCGAGCCGGTCAGCCGGGTAGGTGCCGAAACCGCGGGTGTCGTCGAGGGAATCGATGGCGAGCATGCGCACGCCGTCGACCACCACGCCATACTGGGCCAGCGCGAGGCCGCCGGGTATGAGGTCGCGGCCCGAGAAGGCCGCAAGGAAGGCCTCGCGGCGGTCGCGGTTGCCGACGGTGGCAAGGACAGGCATCGTCAGGCGCTGAAGCTCGGCGCGCGCCAGGGCATACTCGGCAGCGGTGGCATTGTGCGCGATGTCACCGGTGTGGATCACCAGATCGGCGGCCGGCGACAAGGCGGCGATCGTGTCGACGGCGCGTTTGAGGCAGGCGAGCCGCCAGTCCGCTGCCTCACCCTTCTCCAGAAGATGCGTGTCCGAGATTTGTGCGATCAACATGATCCGGGCTTCCCTCATCAGCCGCGCCGCGCCGTCTGCGACAGCGAATAGGACGCGCCCGGTCTGCCGCCAAGTGGCGGATCGTCACTGGTGCTGCCGGCAAAGGGCGAGGGTGGGAGCGCGCTATGGGCGAGCAGGCAGCAGGAGCGGACAGGAAGTGGAAAAGGAGCGAAAGGTGTCGCCGCGTGTCGGCGCTCTCAGCGCGCACGCCAGAACGCGCGCCGCGG
>JAGRKR010000740.1 GCA_020442225.1 Hyphomicrobiaceae bacterium
GCCATCGCCCGCATCGGCGACGTCGACACGCAGTTCTCGCACCTGTCGATGATCTATGTGGATCAGGCCGGCAAGGCTTTCGTGGTGGAGAGCCTGATCGAGGAAGGCGCCATCATCAATACGCTGGACTACGCGCTCGAGCATGGCCTCGGCAGAGCCGTCGTCTATCGCCACAAGGACGCCGCGCTGGCCGCCAGGGCCGCCGAGCTGATCCACGCGCACGTCACCAAGTCGCGTAACGGCGAGGCGCCGCACATCTACTACGACTTCACGATGGTGCCGTCGGGCTACAAGGAGCTGTTCTGCTCCAAGCTCGTGCGGCTGGCGTTCGAGATGGCGAGCGAGGGGGCGGTCGTGCTGCCGAGCTATCCGACGCGCTTCGACATGAGGAACCGCGATTTCATCGATCGCATCGGCGTCAAGGCGATCGAGACCTTCGCGCCGGGCGACATCGAGCTCGAGCCGGCCTTCGATCTGGTGGCGGAGTGGCAGGACTATCGCGTCACGTCGCGCCTGCGCCTGCAGGACCTGATCATGACCAAGCTGTTCGCCTGGATGGAGGAGCACGACTATCGCTTCAAGGAGGACATGCTCGTCCGTGTCGTCGGGCTGTTCGGCCGCCTCGCCAGCCATCTCTCGGAGCGCGTCAAGACGTTCATCGCCGACGTCGTGCCGAAGGTGCCCGACAACATGACGCGACGCACGATCGCCGCTGTCGCCATGCTGCACCGGACCGCGCAACCTCTGCTCGACGAGTTGACGATGGCGGAGACGAGCCGCATCCGCGACACCGGACGACCGCTGCACGCCAAGGACGTGTTCGCCCATCTCGAGCGGCGACGCTCGGAGCTCGGGCGCACGATCGGCTATCTCGTCACCAATACGCCCGGACCCTGATCGCCAGGGCCGCGCGCTCAGCTACGCTTGACCACCGGTGCGGCCAGTCCGTCGAGATCGACGTTGATGCAGGCCGGCTTGCCGGACGCCAGCGCGCGCTCGAGCGCGCCAGCGAGTTCGCTGGCCGTCTTGACGTGCTCGCCATGACAGCCGATGCCCTGGGCCACGAGGTCGTAGCGGACCGGCAGCAGCTCGCACGCGAACGTGCGGTTCGGGCCGTAGTCACGAAGCTGGATCTGGTGCTCCGCGTTCCAACGCGCATCGTTGCCGATGATCGCGATGAACGGCAGGTTCTCGCGCAGCGCCGTCTCGAACTCCATGAAATAGAAGCCGGCGGTGCCGTCTCCCATCAAAGCCACGACCGGCCGCGAGGTGTCGGCGGCCTTGGCGGCGATGGCGTAGGCGATGCCGGCGCCGATGGCGCCCGAGGGGCCATTGATGATGCGGGTCGGGGCATCGACGCAGGCCTGGGCCCACTGGCCGAACTCGCCGCCGTCGATGACGAGCGCTGTTTCGGGATGGCGTGCCAGCAGCTCCTTGACGATGCGGCCGACGACGACCGGGTGCAGCGGGCCACTGCTGGCCTTGATGTCGCCCCAGCTTGCCGGTCGGTGGGCGATGGCGGCCTTCACCTCATCACGCCAGGCGGTCGCCGTGCTGGGCTTGGTCGCCTCGGCGAGGCTCTCGGCGGCAGCGCGGGGCTCGACCTCGAGGCTCGCGACCATGCGCGCACCGAACGCGGCCTTGTCGCGGGCCAGCAGCCCGGCGTCGATATCGATCTGGGCGATGCGGCAGCTCTCGCTCATGGCCGGGCTCTTGCCGAAGCCGACGAGAAAATCGAAGGGCTTGCCGAGCGCCAGTACGAAGTCCGCCTCGCTCAATACCTCGGCGAAAGCCCCGAGCCGTGGATCACGCAAGCCCCGCGGGCTCTCGATCGTGACAACTGGAACGCCGGTTGCCGATTCCAGATCGCCGACGAGCCGCGCGGCGTCGGGGCGGCAGAACACGGGGCCGGCGATGATGATGGGACGCTTCGCGCCGGCCAGCGCCGCGACGATGGGCGCCAGCTCGCTCGCGCTCGGGCTCTCGCTGACGAAGCCGCCCGAGGCGCCATCTGCCGGCGCCGTCACGCTTTGGTTCACGAGATCGAAGGGCAGGGCGAAATGCACGGGGCCGGGCCGGCCACTCTGCGCCTGCTCGATCGCATCGAGGATCTCGTCCTGCAGGCCCTGGGCCGACTTGCCCGTGAGACTGGCCTTGCAGAGCGGTCCGGCGGCGTCCGACTGCGCCAGCTCCTGGAAGGCGCCCTTGCCGGCCTGACCCGCCGGCGCGTCGCCCGAGAGTACGAGAATGGGCGTCTCCGAGCACTTGGCGGAGTACATCGCCGAGAGGCCGTTGGCGAAGCCCGGTCCTGCCGTCAGCAGCGCCACGCCGATCTGGCCGGTGGCTTGGGCGTAGCCCTCGGCCATGTAGACCGCCGCTCCCTCGTGACGCACGTGGACGATGCGGATGCCGCTGTCGTGCAGGGCGTCGTAGACGGGCATGATCTGGTTGCCGGACAGCGAGAAGATGGTCTTCACGCCGGCCGCGGAAAGGGCGCGGGCCACCAGATCGGCGCCACGGACGGTCGAGCTATCGGACATGCTGCGGTATCCCTGAAACGGCTGTGGAGGGTGAGTTCCGAGTCGCACGAGGGGGCGGGCGGGTCAATCCCCTATCGGTGCCGGCGCGGCGGCTCAGAGGAAGTTGTAGGGATCGATATCGACGGCGAGGCGGAGATCGCCTTTGACTTTAGGCAGCAGCTCGAGCCAGGCGCGCAGATAGGCCTGGATGTCCCTGTCGCGGGGGGCTTTCACCAGCAACCGGAAGCGATGGCGCCCGCGCACGACGGCGATCGGCGCCTCCGCCGGGCCCAGCACCTCGATGAAGTCGGCGGGCGGTGCGCGTCGCGCGACTTCGCGGGCGTAGCCCTCCGCGATCTCCTTCTGGCGCGCCGAGACGACGAGCGCGGCGAGCCGTCCGTAGGGCGGCAGAAGTGCCTGCTGGCGCAGGCGGATCTCGCGATCGAGAAAGGCTTCCCGGTCGCCCGAGATGATCGCGTCCATCACCGGATGCTCGGGCATGTGCGTCTGGATGAGGCCGCGGCCCTGCGCGAATGTGCGTCCGGCGCGACCGGTAACCTGGTGCAGGAGCTGGAACGTACGCTCGCCGGCACGGGGATCGGCGCCCTGCGCGAGCCCGAGGTCACCGTCGACGACGCCGACGGTGGCAAGCGCAGGGAAATGGTGGCCCTTCGCCACGATCTGCGTACCGATGATGATGTCCGCCTCGCCGGATTCGATCTGAGTGATGAGCTCCCGCAGCTCCTTCATGCCCGCGATGAGGTCGGAGGAGAGGATCGCCAGCCGCGCCTCCGGCCAACGCTCGCGCACCTCCTCGGCGATGCGCTCGACGCCTGGGCCGCACGGCACAAGCGAGTCCTCGGCGCTGCATTTCGGGCATTTCTCGGGGATCGGCAGCGAGAAGCCGCAGTGATGGCAGGTCAGACGGTTGCGGAAGCGGTGCTCGACCAGCCAGGCCGTGCATTGCGGACATTCGAAGCGATGGCCGCAGCCCCGGCACAGGGTCAGCGGGGCATAGCCGCGGCGATTGAGGAAAAGCAGCGATTGCTGGCCGCTCGCCATGGTCTCGGTGACGGCCTCGGTCAGCACCGGGGAAAGCCAGCGACCGCGCTCCGGCGGCTGACGACGCAGGTCGATCGGCACGATCTCGGGCAGCTCTGTGCCGGAGAACCGCGACGGCAGGAGGAGGTGGCGGTAGCGTCCCGTGCGGGCGTTGACCTGGCTCTCGATGGAGGGCGTGGCCGAGGCGAGGATGATCGGCAGGTTGCCGAGCCGGGCGCGCACCACGGCCATGTCGCGGGCATGATAGGTGACGCGGTCCTCCTGCTTGAAGCCGGCGTCGTGTTCCTCGTCGATCACGATCAGCCCGAGGTCGCTGTACGGCAGGAACAGCGCCGAGCGCGCCCCGACGACGACGCGGGCCTCGCCGGTCGCGGCCCAGCGCCAGATGCGCCCCCGCTCCGTGCCGCCGACCCCCGAATGCCATTCCACGGGGCGCACGCCAAAGCGGCCCTCGAAGCGCGAGATGAACTGGCTCGTCAGTGCGATTTCCGGCAGCAGGATCAGAACCTGGCGACCCTGCTCGAGCGCGCGCGCCACGGCCTCGAAATAGACCTCCGTCTT
>JAGRKR010000741.1:0-1967 GCA_020442225.1 Hyphomicrobiaceae bacterium
CGGCCGGCGTCGGCGCATGCTCGCCGGGGATGTCCGGATTTCCGCCGACGGCCGGCACGTGCTGGATCATGATGCCGCCGGCGCGCCAGCTCCAGCCGCCGCCCTCGCCGCTCTTGAATTGACGCGCGACGGCGAGGTGCAGGAAGGTCGGCAACTGCTCGGATTGGCGGAAGTAGGTGTGCGCCGCCTCGGCCAGCACCGTGCCATCCAGCGCGACGATGCCCTGGTAGCGATCCATGTCGCCGCCGGGATCTATGGTCAGGGCCAGGTGCCCGTGGCCGAGCAGGCGGGGAAGGGCAGGGCCGGTGGCGGCAGCGGTGGTCGCCTCGACCTTCTCGGCATCGAAGCTCGCGTAGCCGCGCAGCAGGCCGGGCGTCTCGTAGTCGGCGACGAGCAGGTCGATGGGCCCGTCGGTGCGGGCCTGCAGGATGAGCTTGCCCTCGAACTTCAAGGCCGAGCCGAGCAAGGCGGCCAGCACCAGCGCCTCGCCGAGGACACGTGACACGGGTTCCGGATAGCCGTGGCCCGTGAGAATCTCGTCGACGGCGGCGCCGAGGCGTACGACACGACCGATCACCTGCGAGCGCAGCGTCCTGAAAGGAAGCACGACATCGTCCTGCCCCTCCTCCCAGTACTGATCGCCAGCCGAATTCATGACCGGGACGTGCCGAGCCCGAGGCACCACGAAAGGATCGCCTTTTGGGCGTGAAGCCTGTTCTCGGCCTCGTCGAAGACGACGGATTGCGGCCCGTCGATGACCTCGGCGCTGACCTCGTGGCCGCGGTAGGCCGGCAGGCAGTGCATGAAGATCGCCTCGCGATTCGCACGCTTCATGAGGTCACGATCGACGGCATAAGGGCCGAGAAGCTGTTTGCGGCGCGAGTCGTCGGAGTGCCCCATGGACACCCATGTGTCGGTAACGACGCAATCTGCGCCCGCGACCGCCTTGCTGGCGTCGTCGAGGATGACGATGTCGCCGCCGTTCTTCTTGCTCCAGGCGATGACCGCCTTGTCGGGCTTGAGCTGCGGCGGGCAGGCGATGCGCAGCGTGAAGCCGAGCTGGGTGGCCGCGTGCATCCACGAGACGGCGACGTTGTTGCCATCACCGGTCCAGGCGATCGTGCGGCCGGCGATCGGCCCCTTGGTCTCCTCGAACGTCATGATGTCGGCGACGATCTGGCAGGGATGGCTCTTGTCGGTGAGGCCGTTGATGACCGGTACGGAAGCGTGCTCGGCGAGCTCGGTCAGCGTCTCGTGCTTGTTGGCGCGGATCATGATGGCATCGACGTAGCGCGAGAGGACGCGCGCGGTATCGGCGATGGTCTCGCCGCGGCCGAGCTGCAGGTCGGTGCGATTGAGCGCGATCGTCTGTCCGCCGAGCTGGCGCATGGCCACGTCGAAGGAGACGCGGGTGCGAGTCGAAGGCTTCTCGAAGATCATCACGAGGATGCTGCTCTCGATACCCTTCGGCTTGAGCCGTTTCGGCACGGTGCGACCGGCGCGCTTCATGGCGTGACCGAGGTCGACAATGCGCCTCAACTCCTCGGGCGCGATGCCGTCGATATCCAGAAAATGCCGAATTGCCATGGGTTCAAGATCGCTTGCAGATCGAGGGATCCGCCTCAGGGGAAAAACTAGGCCAGCTTTTTGAATGCGCGACTTGCACGCGTCATCGCTTCGGCCAACTCGGATTCGCTGACGATCAGCGGCGGCAGGAAGCGCACGACGTTGTCGCCTGCCGGCACCGTGAGCAGCTTCTCGTCTATCAGGGCCTTGACGACGTCGCCCGCCGGCGGCTTCACTTTCAAGCCGGTCAGCAGGCCGCTGCTGCGCACCTCTTCGACGACCTTCGGATGCTCGTCGTGGAGCTGACCCAGCATCTGCTTGATGCGCAGGCCCTTCTGCCTGACGGCATCCAGGAAGCCCGGCGCCGTGACCTCGTCGAGGACGGCATTGCCGACGGCCAT
>JAGRKR010000741.1:2105-2433 GCA_020442225.1 Hyphomicrobiaceae bacterium
CGCCGATGCCCTTGGCGACGGCCATGATATCGGGCGTGACGCTGGTCTGCTCGTGGGCGAACAGCGTGCCTGTGCGCCCGACGCCGGTCTGCACCTCGTCGAAGATGAGCGTGAGCTCGTGCTTGTCGGCAAGCGTCCGCAGGCCTTCGAGGAAGGCGTGGGGTACGACGCGCACGCCACCTTCGCCCATGACGGGCTCGATCATGATGGCGGCCGTCTCCGGCCCGATGGCCTTCTCGACCGCGTCGAGATCGCCCGCGACAAGCTGGTCGAAGCCCTCGACGCGTGGCCCGAAGCCTTCCAGATGCTTCGCCTGTCCGCCGGCGGC
>JAGRKR010000087.1:0-1081 GCA_020442225.1 Hyphomicrobiaceae bacterium
CCCCTCACCTTGTCATCCCCTCATCCCCTCATCCCCTCATCAAGTTCAAAATAAAGCGCGTCCTGCCTGGTCCGGCCGGGGCCGCGCGCGGGCATGCGGCGGAGAAGGGCGCGCACGGCGGGGGCGGCGTGGTCGATGGCCCAGCGGATCTCGGCGGCCGCGGCAGTGGGGTCGTTGTTGGCATCGAGTTCGCGGGCGAGCGCGGCGTACATGGCGGGGCCGAGGACGTGCTTGACCTGGTCGACGTCGACCGAGTCGTGCATGTAGGCGGTGCCAGCCGCAACGCCGGCGGAGCGTGCGGCCGCCGCGGCCGCGGGGTCGCCTACGTCACGCGCCGCGGCGTAGGCGGCCGAGACCAGCGTGCGCAGGTGGGCGGAGCGCTTTGCCCCGCCCGCATAGGCCCGTGCGCCGTCGATGGCCTGGCGCGGCCGCGGGTCGGCAGGAGCCTTCGCCTCAAAGAGCGGCAGCACGTGCGCGGCGCAGTCGGCAGTCCAGGTTGCGAGCAGGCGGCGGTCGGCGTCGGTTAGTTCCATGTTATTTCTGACTGGCTGTGTTTTGTCTCAGTGCCATCGCCGGCCGACTGACATCTTCGACACTTCTATCCTGCCACAAGTTACGCTGCCAATTGGTGTAGTCGAAGGGTTCGCGCAAGATCAAGCTGATGAATCTTTCCGCATTGACCTCACCTAGAGCATCGGTAAGCGCCTTGACTCCTAGCAGCTTGATTTCTGTATCGGTGATCATGCCATTGCCCACGCGATGCCAAGTTCCTCGAGCCGCTCGACGGTCGGGTTGCCGGTCTCGACGTCCCAGCCGGCCAGGCGGTAGTAGAGATCCTTGGCCTGCTCGATCTCTTCCTCGGTGACGCGGATGCCGTCGCTGACGCCGCCGGTGAGGGGCTGGTGCAGGCGGGGCGGCAGCTTGTCCTCCTCGCGGGTGAAGCCCTCGCGCGCGTTGAAGACCTTCATCAGGTTGACGCGGCGCGCGCCAACTTCCATGAGCTCGCGCAGGGTGGTGTCCCAGCCGGTGACGGCGTTGACCACTTCGGCCACGGTCGACGGCCCGTAGAGCTGCCACGTCG
>JAGRKR010000087.1:1188-5996 GCA_020442225.1 Hyphomicrobiaceae bacterium
CTCGGCCAGCCAGCCCAGGCTGCGGTCGCCGGAGTTCTCTTCGTAGGAGGTGTCGTGCTCGCTCGACTGGTGGTCGGCGCCGAAGGGATTAACGGCGTAGATGAGCCCCATGCTGCGCTTGACCTGCGGCATGTGCGCCGGCGCCTCGGCGCCCTTGACGGTGATGAGGCGCGCCTGCGCATCCGGCCCGACCTGCGCGGCGGCGCGCGCCGAGCCCTCGGCCAGCAGGTTGCCCAGCCGCCCGCGGCGGAAGGCCGTCGCCTCCAGCGCGGCGAGCACGGCGTGCGGGTCGCCCCAGCGCAGCGCCAGCCCGTCGGTGTCGGCGTCGGTGAGGATGCCTTCCTCGTAACACTCGATGGCCCAGGCGATGGTGGCGCCGGCGCCGATGGTGTCCAGCCCGTAATCATTGCAGAGAGCGTTGGCCTTGGAGACGGCGGCGAGGTCGCGCACGTCGCAGTAGGAGCCGAAGGTGGCGATGGTCTCGTATTCGGGGCCGCCCAGCTCGCGTTGCATCGCGAACTCGCCTTCGCTTTCGACTTCGCGCTTGCAGCGCACCACGCAGGCGTAGCAGGTGTCGCGGCCGACCAGGATCGTCTCCGCCAGCCGCTCGCCGGAGATTTCCTCGGCGTATTCGAAGTGCCCACTCCGGTAATTTCGTGTAGGCAAGCCGCCGGAGAACTCCTGGCCGAGCACCACGCCGGCAGTGCCAAGCTCGCCCAGCTCCTGCATGCCGCGGTTGGTTTTGAACTCGGCAGCGCCCAATGCGGCCACCGCCTTGACGCCCTTGGGGTCGGCGTAGGTGGGGCGCTGGGTGCCGCGCACGGCAATCGCCTTGAGGTTCTTGGCGCCCATGACCGCGCCCAATCCGGTACGGCCGGCGGCTCGATTTCGCATATTGATGATGGCGGCGGTGCGCACCAGGTTCTCACCGGCGGGCCCGCAGCAGGCCACTTCGACCTTGCCGTCGCCCAGATCCTCGCGCAGGCGTGTCTCCGTATCCCACGCGCCCAGGCCCCACAGGTGCGACGCGTCGCGCAGCTCGGCCTGGCCGTCCTTGATCCACAGGTAGACGGGGTTCGCCGCCTTGCCCAGGAAGACGATGCCGTCAAAGCCGGCGTTCTTCAGCTCGGCCGGGAAGAAGCCGCCGGCCTGTGAGTCGCCGATGGCGCCGGTGAGGGGCGACTTGGCGTTGGCCGTCATGCGGCTCTGGCCGGAGAAGGGCGCGCCGGTGACGACGCTCAGCATGAGGGTGAGCACGTTGTCGGGACCCAGGGCGTCGGCGCCGGGTGGCATGTGCTTGAGGATGTAGTACATGCCGAAGTTGGTGCCGCCCATGTAGGTGCGGTACCACGCCTCGTCGTGTTCATCCACGCGCACCTGGCCGGCGCTCAGGTCGACGACCAGAATCTTTCCATGATAACCGTAGGGCATGGCGTCCTTCTCCTTGTTGGTAGAACCGGCGAATCGTGAGGCTTATTCTTTGTCGGGCGCCGGGCCGTCCGGCATGCGCGAGACGACCTCGTCGATGGTCGTGCCGCCGGGCAGGCGCAGCAGTTCGAGCAAGGTGCGCACGTTGGCCTTGAGCGCGACAGTGGCCTTCTCGGTGAACTCCTCGCGGGCGGCGTCGCTATTTTCGGCGCGCTTGCGGATGCGCTCGATCACCGCGTCGACGTTTTGCTGGATGTCGCCCTCGGCAATCTCGCCGCGCTCGATCATGCGCGTGGCGATTTCGCTCAGCTCGTCCTTGCCCATGGCCGCGGCGCCGAGACCCAGGCGCATGGCCTGCTGGCCGAGCATGACGGCGTTGGCGGCCTGTACGATCATCTCGTTGCGCGCGTTCAGCAGCATCTCGTCAAACTGTTCGCGCAGATCGGGTTTTGGTTCCTGGTCACTCACGGCGGTTGTCCTTTCCTATGAGACTAACTGGCACTATCCTATCACATTGCGGCTGCGCGCGGATCATGATTCCTGGCGCTTTTTGAAGGTGTGCAGGGCGCGCTTCACGTGGCCGTCGCTGGCGGCCAGGGCATCATGCACGTCGTCACCTTGGAGGCCGGTGAGGAGGGCGAAGGTGGCGGCCTTGACGCCGCCGTATGCGGCCAGCGCCTGCTGCGCGGTGGCTTCGTCGGCATCGGTAATCTCGCGAATGATGCCGACCGCGCGCGCCGTCAGCTTGGAGTTGGAGGGCGCGACGTCGATCATCAGGTTCTCGTAGACTTTGCCCAGGCGCACCATGGAGGCGGTCGTGATCATGTTGAGCACGAGCTTCTGCGCGGTGCCGGACTTGAGCCGCGTCGAGCCGGTGATGACTTCCGGCCCGCAGAGCACGACGATTGGGTAGTGCGCGGTCTCTTCCATGGCGGTGCCGGGATTGTTGACGATGCAGCCCACCTTGGCGTCGATGGCGCGCGCGTACCGCATGGCGGCGAGGGTGTAGGGCGTGCGCCCGCTGGCGGCGATGCCGACCACGACGTCGCCGGACGAGAGGCCCAGCGCCTGCATATCGCGCACGGCCTGATCGATGTCATCCTCGGCGCCTTCCACGGAGAGACGCAGGGCCGGTTCGCCGCCGGCGATGACGCCGACAATCTGGCGCGGGTCGGTGCCGAAGGTGGGCGGGCACTCGGACGCGTCGAGCACGCCCAGGCGGCCGCTGGTGCCGGCGCCGACGTAGATGAGCCGCCCGCCGGACTCCAACGCGGCGACCACGGCATCGACGAGCGCGGCGATTTCGTATAGCACGACCTCGATGGCGGCGGCCACGCGCGCGTCTTCGGCGTTGATGAGCGTGACGATGTCGAGCGTCGCAAGCTCGTCGATCGCCAACGTGTGTGGGTTTCGCTGCTCGGTAATCAGTCTGGTCAGGTCCATCGTCGATTCTCGTTTCCGATCAAGCCGTGAGGGTGCCCTTGGTGCTGGGCACGCCCTGGCGTCGCGGGTCGATCTGCGTCGCCGCGTCGAGCGCACGTGCCAGCGCCTTGAAGAGTCCCTCCACCTTGTGGTGGTCGTTGCGGCCGTAGAGCACGTGCGCGTGCAGGTTCAGCCGGCCGTGCGTGGCGAGCGACTCGAAGAGGTGGAAGATGAGGTCGGTCCCCAACTGGCCGACGCGCGGCGTGACGAACTCTGCCTCAAAGACGCAGTAGGGGCGCCCGCCCAGGTCGATGGCGACGCGCGCCAGCGCCTCGTCCATGGGCACGTAGCTGTGCGCCGTGCGGACGAGGCCGCGCCGGTCGCCCAGCGCCTCGTCGAGCGCCTTGCCCAGGCAGATGAAAACATCCTCGGCCGTATGGTGGTCGTCGACGGCGAGGTCGCCCTGCGCGTGCACGGTCAGGTCAAAGAGGCCGTGTGCGGCGAAGAGCGTGAGCATGTGGTCGAGAAAGCCGATGCCGGTCGCGATATCGGCCTTGCCGCTACCGTCGACGACGAGCGACAGGTCGATGGCGGTCTCGCCGGTCTTGCGGGTGATGGATCCCTTGCGCATTGGTCGATCCTTGCGGTCGTGAGGGCGCGGCCTCAGCCCTGGCTCACGCCCGGCGCCGGTGCCTGCCCGCCCTTCATGGCCAGCGTGCGCTGGTCATCGATGAGATCCAGGATCTCGGCCGGTTTGGCGACGCCGACAAACTCAAAGGTGCGTCCGGCGGCCGAAGCTGTCTGGCAGATCACGTCGCCATATTCGAAGATAGTCTGAAAAATGCCGTGTTTTCGTATATTGATGTCCTGGATGTTTGCCAGGTTTGCCGTCTTGACGTCCTGGTTGAAGGGTGTCGTCTTGGTCGAGTCGATCAGCCGCTGGCTGGTGACGAGCCAGAGATCGTTGGCATAGCGGTACCAGTAGACGCCGACATAGCCGATGGCGAACACGGTGCCGGCCGCCATGAGGATGTCGGCCACCGTCTGCATGCCGCCCTGAAGGGACCGCAGCGCTTGCCACAGAAAGATGCCGACGATCCAGAGAATGACGGTGGCGATGATGCGGCCGATCAGGGCGAAGGGGTGGCGCCGGATGACGCGCACAACAGTCTCGTCTTCTTGCAGTTGGACAGGGTAGCTCATGGTTGGTCTCTGCCTTCGGATGTGCGGGTTGTTGCTTGGGTCAAGAGTCAAGAGTCAAACGTGATGCGTGATGCGTAATGCGTGATACGTGGATGCGTAATGGTTTGTGACGTTTGACGTTTCACGTTTGACGTTTCACGCATTACGAATTACGCATTACCCATCACGCATTACAAATTTCCTCTGAGTTTACCACAGATCGCGCTGGACCAACGGCTAGAGGGAGCGCAGTGCTTCGACGAGGCGGTCGGTCTGTTCCGGGCGGCCGACGGAGATGCGGATGCAGTTGTCGAGGCCCGGCTTTTTGTAGTGGCGTACGAGGATGCCCTGTTGTTCGAGGGCGCGCTTGACGTGCTGAGCGTCGCGGCCTTGCACGTGGCAGAGCACGAAGTTGGCCTCCGACGGCACGGGCAGCAGATAGGGGATCGTCGCAAGCAGCGCGCTGAGGCGTCGGCGCTCGGCTTTGAGGGTTGCCACGATGGCGTGCAGGTAATCGAGGTCGCGCAGGCTGGCCAGGCCAGCGACCGTGGCGGCGACGTTGACGTTGTAGGGCTGCTTGAACTTCCACAACTCGTCCATGAGCCAGGCCGGGCAGATGCCGTAGCCCAGGCGCAGCCCGGCGATGCCCGCTGCCTTGCTGAAGGTGCGCAGCACGACGAGGTTGTCGTGTTCCAGCACCCAGGCGGCGCGGCTGGCGTGGTCGGCGAACTCCACGTACGCCTCGTCGAGCACGACCATGACCGGCAGCGCCAGCA
>JAGRKR010000088.1 GCA_020442225.1 Hyphomicrobiaceae bacterium
CCCGCATCAAGAAGGGCGAGCGCGCGCGGACAGCGCCCGATGCCCCCTACTCATCGACCACGCATCTGTGCGTCGCCGACGCCAGCGGCAACGCCGTCTCGGTGACCCATACCCTCGGCACCGGCTCCGGCGTCGTCACACCGGGCCTCGGCTTCGTCTACAACAACTCGATGAAGCTCGCCGATCCGATTCCCGGCCGGCCGAACTCTCTGGCGCCGGGCAAGGCGCGCACGACGGGCATGGTGCCGACCATGCTGCTCAAGGACGGCAAGCCGAAGCTCATCGTCGGCGCCCCCGGCGGCAGCGTCATCATCTCGGCGGTGCTGCAGACGATCCTCAACATCGTCGATTTCGGCATGTCGCCGGTCGAGGCCGTGACCATGCCTCGCATCCATCACGAAGGCAGCGCCATTCATGCCGAGGCACGCGTCGAAGGGCGGGTCGTCGCCGAGTTGCAGCGGCGTGGCTTCGAGATCAAGCACTCCGCCATCAGCTTCGATCCCGTGATGGCGCGCGGTCATGCCATCGTCGTCGATGCGCCGGGACGCTGGCGAGGTGGGGCCGATCCGCGCGGCGGCGGCGGCGTCGCGTGGGCAGACTGAGCATCCGCATTCTGTCCAAAAGCGTCCCGCAGCGCAGCTTTACACCCGGGCGGCCGACCGGCCATACTCGTGCCGGCAACAAAAGCCGAAACAAGGGCGGCTGCGTCAACGGCAAATCAGAATTGGGAGGCTCGCATGACAGATATTGATCGGAGGCAACTGATTGGCGGGATGGTCGTTGGAGGCGCCGCACTCGCCGGCACGATCACGGCGGCGGAAGCCAAGTCGCGCGAGTTGACCATGGCCGCCATGAAAAAAGAGACCGACACCGCCTGCCTTTACCACTGCGATTACGGCGACGATAAGCGCTACAGCGCGATGCTGCGCAACATCAACAACCACATGTCGGTGTACGACTTCGATCCGTTCAAGATCAAGATCGTGATCGTCGCGCACTCGGTCGGCATCAAGTATCACCTCAAGGATCTCGCCGGCACGCCCTGGGCCAAGGCGCCTCCCATCAATCCCGAGCTGGACAAGCGCATGAAGGCGCTGGCGCAGTATGGCGTCGAGGTCTACCTGTGCAAGATCACGTTCCAGCGTACCAAGATCGACCTCGCCAAGGCCAAGGACGACGCCTACGTGCGGCTCGTGCCGTCTGGCGTGGCGACGGTCGGGCATCTCCAGAGCAAGGGCTTCGGCTACCTGAAGGTCGGCTGATCCAGCCTCGCCGGCATCCGGCACACGGCGAGCCCCGCGCGCGACGCACGGGGCTCGCTTCGTTTCCGCGCCTTCCGAGCACGCGGAATCAGCGCCATCTGCCGCCGTCGGCCAAGCGGCGTGCAGACGGAACACACCGACGCGCGTCCGCCTTGGCGTGTGTGGTTGACGCGCGAGCACCCCTTGCTATCGTTGCCCATAGAAGATGCAGAGTAGCTGCGCGGCACATCATAGCGACGGGAGCAGACGCCACATGCGCTTCGGCACATTCCACCTGATGGAGCGGACCTTCGATCGATCCGAGAAGGAGGTCTACGATGAGACGATCGACCAGATCGTGGAAGCCGACAGGCTCGGCTTCGATCGCGTATGGCTGACCGAGCATCACTTCTCGTCCGTCCCCTACGTGCCGGACGTGCCTGGCGAATACTGCGTCTCGGCCTCGCCTTACGCGCTCGCCTGCGCCATCGCCCGCATCACCAGGAACGTGCGCATCGGATCGGCCGTCAAGGTGCTGCCGCTCGAGCACCCGCTGCGCACCGCCGAGGACGTGGCCATGGCGGACATCCTGAGCGGCGGCCGCATCGATTTCGGCGTCGGCACCGGCTATCGCAAGTACGAGTTCGACGGGCTCCGCATCCCCGTCGACGAGAAGCTGGAGCGCTTTCAGGAGGCGCTCAAGATCATCATCGGCGTGTGGACCGAGGACGAGTTCCGGCACGAGGGCAAGTACTGGACCGTGCCGCGCCTCACTCTGGTGCCCCGCCCCGTCCAGAAGCCGCATCCCCCGGTCTTCATCGCCACGCGCCTGGGCACCGCCGAGCAAATCAACTATGCCGTCGACAACGACTATAACCTGCTCTGCGCCTGGGCTTCGCGGCCGGAGCTGCGCAAGACGTACGACCTGATGGCCGCGACACGGGCAAAGCGCGGGCTTTCCGACCAGTTCGAGTTCACCTGCCTCAGGCACGTCTTCGTTGCCGACAGCGACAAGGAGGCCGCGGAAAAGGGCAAGCAATATGTCGAGTACTACATGAACTCGACGACGCTGTTCCGGCCGATCGGCGAGCACGAGCGCGACGAGATGATCTTCGGCGGCCCCGATACGGTGGTGCAGCGAATGCGCTCGCTCCAGCAGGCGACGGGCGTCAACAACGTCATCTGCTGGATGAACTTCGGCGGACTTCCGCAGGAGATGGTTCTCAACTCCATGCGCCTCTTCGCCACCGAGGTCATGCCGCGGCTGCGGGACTGACGCGAAACGATCGGCGACACCCGACTGCGTAACAGGGCGCCCGGAAGGAGCCAGAGCGGATGGACGATCTGGCGATCTTTCTCGGCGTGCTCGCTCCCGTGTCTCTCATTGCCGGCTTCATCAGGGGGTTTACCGGCCTCGGCGGCCCGCTCATCCTGGTGCCGACGCTCAGCCTGTTCATCCCCCCGCCGGCGGCCGCCTGGGTGGTGAACTGGGTCGACGTCATCGCCAACATCAAACTGCTCCCCGATACACGCGCCCACGTCTCCCGCAGCATCGTCCTGCCGCTCATGGTCGGTAGCGTGTTCACGATCCCCCTGGGCGTCTACCTGCTGGTCAGCATCGATGCCACGATCATGCGGCGGACGATATGCGCGGCCATCCTGGTGGCGGCCCTGATCCTGGCGGCGGGCTGGCGCTATCGTGGCCCGACCGGTACGCTCGTCTGGGTAGCGGTCGGTGCGTTCTCGGGCTTCATCCTGGGGGCGACGTCGATCGCGCTGACGGCGGCGCTGTTTCTCCATGCCGGTCAGCAGCGGGCCGCCGAGAGCCGCGCCAATTTCATCGTCTGGGTCTTTTTCGGCGCCTGCACGTTCCTGCTGCTCATGGGCTACCACCGGGGCATGGCGGAGCCGCGCTTTTACGAGATCGCCATCCTGGCGCCACTCTACTTCGCCGGCACGTCACTCGGCGCCCGCTATCATGCCCGCGCCGACGAGCATCTCGTGCGCCGCCTCGTCATCGGCCTTATCATCATCGTGGCGACGGTCGGCCTGCTGCGTTGAGCGCCGGCGGGCGATGGGAGCGCGGCGTTGGCGCGGCTGAACGGCGGCGGACGCGCTCGCCTGCCGCGGATCACCACGCGCACGCTTTTGCGGACATTTGGCGCGAACGCTCAGCCGCCGTAGGCGGTCGATCCCTCGTCCTCGCAGCATTCGCCATGCCCGTCGTGGTGAAACACCAGCTCTGAAGGCAGGACGAGTGTGATCGTGACACCCTCGCCGGGGCGGACGCGGCGCTCGATGCTGCCGCCGTGCGCCTCCACGACTGTGCGGGCGAGCACCAGATCGAAGCTGGAGATTTCGCTGATCTCGCCGGGGATTTTTGCCCGCTCCCTGAGCACTTCCGCGAGGCTGCGCTCCGGCTCGGCCGGCTCGACCACCTCGGCGAATGTGGCGACGCGGATGGCCACCCCGTCGTCCGGCGTCATCGCCGAATCGAAGAGGACGGTGGCCCCGACCGGCGCCTCCAGCATGGCTGTCGTGATCGTCGCGGATATGGCTCGCCGTATGGCGGGACGATCGCACTCGACGTGCAGATCGGGAACGTCGCCGATCTCGATGCCGACGGAGCGGGCGATGCTGAGACGCTCGATGTCGCCGAGGCTGTCGGCCACGATGCGGCGCAGCGATGCGATGGTCGTATCGACCGCGACCTGGCTCGAGATCAGTTGCAGGTACGGTTTCGCCGAGTTGAGGACCCGGCGCGCCTGGGTGGACTGCTGGAGCGCCGCGCGAGCCCATCCGGTCGGGTCCTCGCGCGAGGAAATCGTGCCGGCCAGCATCGCCTGCTCGGCAGCATCGACGACTTGCGCGAGCCGGTGGTCGAGCTCGACCGCGAGACTGTCGAGCAACAGCTTCGAGGCCCGCGCTCCCGCCTGCTCCAGCTGCAGATCCTCACGCAGCCGGCAGCTTTCGCGGAAGCAGCGCAGCAGATTCTCGATGACGACCGACAGGGTCTTCGCCTCGACCGACCCGAGCAGCGCCGTGGTGGCGCCCGCCTCGAGCAAGGCGGCTGCCGCGGCCGCTTGTTCTGGGCTGCCGATCAGCAGAACGGGGATGTGCGCGCCGTTCGCGTGGCTGCGCACGCAGGCGAGCAGCGAGGGGCCGTCCATCGCCAGGCCGTCGACATCCAGCACGATCAACTCGACGTCAGCGGCCTCGAGAGCTTCAGCGGCGGCGCCGATCGACTCGACGACCGTCACCGCCAGCTCGAGGCCGTGCAGTACGGATGCGACATCACTTTCCGCGCCGTCCCGCCGTCCCGCGAGGAGCGCTACAGACCAACCAGACAATCGAGCCCCCGACGTACCAGCAGACTACGGACACCTGCAACACGGGGATGTTCGCCGGAAATCCCATCCAAAACGTTGAAGCTCGGCACTTATCTCGCCAGCGTTTCCGAACCCTTGCGGCACGGATCATGCCGGAACGATCGCCCTCAGGCCTCCGGACCGCTGGCCCCATAGCGCCGGGCGACGTAGGCCTCGACGATCTCGCGGAACTCGGCGGCGAGCCGCGGCCCGCGCAAGGTCATGGCCTTCCGGCCATCGATGAACACGGGAGCAGTGGGCGCCTCGCCGGTGCCCGGAAGCGAGATGCCGATGTCGGCATGCTTCGATTCGCCGGGTCCATTGACGATGCAGCCCATCACGGCCACGTTCATGGTCTCGACGCCGGGATAGCTCTGCCGCCAGACCACCATGCGCTCGCGCAGCATGTCCTGGATTTCCTTGGCGAGTTCCTGGAAGACGGTGGATGTCGTCCGGCCGCAGCCGGGGCAGGCGGTCACCACCGGCACGAACGACCTGAGACCCATGCTCTGCAGTATCTCCTGCGCGACGCGAACCTCCTCCGTGCGGTCGCCGCCGGGCTCCGGCGTCAGCGAGACGCGAATGGTGTCGCCGATGCCCTCCTGAAGCAGGATCGCCATGCCGGCGGTCGAGGCGACGATGCC
>JAGRKR010000742.1 GCA_020442225.1 Hyphomicrobiaceae bacterium
CGACGACCGTGCCGCCCTCGGCACCTATGGGGAGGCGCTCGGGCTGGCATTCCAGATCTCGGACGATCTGCTCGACGTCGAAGGCGATGCCGCGGCCGTCGGCAAGGCGACAGGCAAGGACGCTGCCGTGGGCAAGGCGACGTACGTTTCCCTGCTGGGCGTCGGCGGTGCGCGCCATGTTCTGTCAGACGTGACCGACGAGGCGCTGGCGGCGCTCGACCGCTTCGGCAGCCGGGCCGACGTATTGCGCGCGGCGGTGCGCTTCGTCGCCGAGCGGGATCGCTAGGCTCCCGCCGTCCCGACCGCGGCGGCTCGCGCGTCCGCCGGGTGCTTGGCGACCCGCGCCGGTGCGCATAAGCTCTGTGCTCCACACGCGACGGCACAGGGAGCGACGAATGTCCAAGTTCACCTACGATCACATGCACCTCCGAAGCCCCGATCCCGAGAAGACCGCGGCCTTCTACGAGCGCATGTTCGGCGCCAAGGTTCTCAAGAGCATGCAGGACGGCAAGCCGCGTATCGATCTCGAGCTCGGCGGCACCAAGATTTTCATCGCTCCGGTCTTGCCGGATGGCAAGACGGCGGCCCCGCCGAAGACGCCGTACCAGGGGCTCGACCATTTCGGCCTGCGGGTCGAGGGGATCGACGCGATCGCCGCTGATCTCAAGGCCAAGGGGGCCGAGTTCACGATGGAGCCGACCACCATCCGGCCCGGCGTCCGCATCGCCTTCGTCAGGGGTCCCGAGGGCGTCTCGATCGAGCTTCTGGAGCGCAAGAGCGCCTGATCAGGTTACGATCTCGAACCGAGGACCATGACACGACGGAGGGCGTCCGCGCAGAGCGGGCGCTCTCTTCGTTTCAAACTACCTTGGGGTGCCGTCGCGACCCACGAACTAGCCCTTTGGTCGAGGCGTGTGCGACCTCATCCACAGCGCAATTGCCTTGAAAGTGGCGTGGTCGCAACAGATGAAAAAGGGGTGAGGTCCGTTGTCGGGGACGATGCCGACGCGGCTTGGGGAAGTCGGCATGCGGCAGTGCAGAACGCCGCACGGTTCCACCTCCGACGTCGGCGGGGAGCAAATCCCTGTGACGGCTCAGTCGGATAGAGCAAAGTGCTCGGACTAAACTATCCGCAGAAAGTCAATCCGATAGCGGACGATCAGGGTGGCGCTGCTCGAGCGGCGTCGGAGCCCCTCGTTTGGGCCGTCAAGATCGAGCCCCGCGAGAAATCGATTCGCGAGGCCGATTGCCCCATTGCAGAGCGTGGAGCATGCGGCCATCTTCTGCCCCCGTTGGCTCGCCGACCAAGCGGGAATTGAGCGGGGGGTATAGCGAGCCAGCCGGCCTCCAAGGCGCGAAGCTGCGGAGGCTGGCACGGTCTACGGTTGGTGGGGATGGTCTGGGGATGTGTCCGCAGGTCAGTGGCCGTAGGAGCCGTGCAGGGGCAGCACCAGGCACATGAAGAGGGCAGTGGCCTCTCCGAGGTCATTCGAAGTGTGCGGACGCGCTGTCGCGAGCTGCCGGCAATTTGCCGGCAGCTCGCAGCCATCTCGCCGGCGAGCGCGTGCGGCGGCTCGGACGGCGCTGCGGCATTTCCAGCACATTGCGACGGTCACGAGAGACGACGTGCAGCGCGCGCTTGTTTGTGCGGAGCCTCGTGTGCCAGTGTGCACGAGCCTGCTCACCCGCATCCCAAGTGAAAGC
>JAGRKR010000743.1:0-942 GCA_020442225.1 Hyphomicrobiaceae bacterium
AGGCAAGGGGAGACACGGCATGCGCAGAATTGGAATTGTCGACACGACACTGAGGGATGCCCAGCAGTGCTTGTGGGCCACACGCATGTCGACCGCCATGATGCTGCCGATCGCCGCCGAGCTCGACAAGGCCGGCTTCGACGTCATCGAGGTCGCCGGCGCCGTGCAGTTCGATGCCTCGGTCCGCTATCTCGGAGAGAACCCCTGGGAGCGGCTCAGGCTGTTGCGGGAGCGGATCACACGCGCGCCGATGCAGGCCTTGCTCCGCTCCAAGTGCGTGATGGGCTTCGACCTCGTGCCGGACGACCTGTCCGTGCTCTGGGCCGAGCGGCTGATCGCCAACGGCATCCGCCGCTTCGTCGCTTTCGACGGCCTGCACGACCTCGACAATCTCGATGCGGCGATCAAGCGATCGCGGGAGCTCGGCGCCTACGTCACCGGCTGGCTGACCTACTCGTTGAGCCCCGTCCACACGGACGCGCTCTATGTCGCCAAGGCGCGCGAGTTCATCGACCGGATCGGCGTCGACGCCCTGATGATCGAGGATGCCAGCGGCATCCTGACGCCGGAACGCGCGGCGACGCTGGTGCCCGCCCTCAAGGCCGCGATCGGCGACGTACCGCTGGGCCTGCACAGCCACGGCCTCATCGGCCTGCCGCAGCGCGCGTATCTCGAGTCCGTGGCCCATGGCGTCGATCACCTCTACACGTCCATCGCCCCCCTCGCCGACTCCAATGCGCCGCCTTCAGTCGCCACGACCGTGCGCAATCTGCGCGCGTCGGGCTATGAGGTCGACACCAACGACGACGTGGTCGCCGGCATCTCGGCCTATCTCGACCATCTCGCCGAGCGCACGGGCAAGCCGAAAGGCGAACCGCGCGACTTCGAAGCCTCCTACCTCGAGCATCAGATTCCAGGCGGCGTTCATTCCAACCTCAAGGC
>JAGRKR010000743.1:997-5152 GCA_020442225.1 Hyphomicrobiaceae bacterium
GCGCGCCGACCTCGGCTATCCCATCCAGGTCACGCCCTTCGCCCAGCTCATCGGCGTGCAGGCGACGCTCAATGTCGTGACGGGCGACCGCTACTCGGTGGTGCCGGTCGAGGTGAAGAAGTACGCCCTCGGCTATTACGGCAAGCTGCTGGCGCCGGTGAAACCCGACGTGCTCGACCGCATCGTCGAGCGCGGCTCGCGCACCATCCCGCTGACGCCGCCCAAGCTCGAGCCGATCGTGCCCCAATTGCGCAAGCTCTACCCCCACGCCGACGACGACGAGATCCTGCTGCGCTATTCGTTCGACAAGGGGCTCGTCGATACGGCGCTGTCGGCACGCCCGGACTACGACGCCTTCGCGATTGCCGACCAGCCGCTGCTGCACCTGATCCGCGAGCTGTCACGACGCCAGAAGCGCGCCTTCATCACACTCGAGAAGTCCGGCGTCCACCTTGCCATGCGCTGAGGCGCAACCGACGCATAAGCCGGCATCAAGACCAGACCATGGGAGCAAGAGAATGGGAACGCCAAAGGAAAGCGTCGTCCTGATCACGGGCGGCAGCCGCGGCATCGGCCTCGGCACGGCGCGGGTCATGGGCCAGGCCGGCTGGAAGGTCGCGATCTCCGGCACGCGCGACGAGACGCTGGCGCGCGCGGTCGAAACGCTGGCCGGAGACGGGATCACGGCCGTGCCGCTGAAATTCGCTGTCGAGGACGCGTCCGCCTGGGGCGACGCCGTCGCCAAGGTCGAGAGTGCGCTCGGCCCCGTGACAGCGCTCGTCTGCAACGCCGGCATCTCGCCGAAGCGGGACGGGCGGAAGATCCCGTTCGAGGAGGTCGAGCCGGAACTCTGGCAGGAGGTCATGGACGTCAACGTCGGCGGCGTTCTCCACGGCATCCGCGCGGTGACGCCGGGCTTCAGGGCGCGCGGTGGCGGCGCCGTCGTGGCCGTGAGCTCGCTCGCCGGCCGCATCGGGCTGGCGCTCACCGGCTCCTACTACACCGTGTCGAAGACGGCCGTGATCGGTCTCGTCAGGGCCGCGGCCATCGATCTCGGCAAGTACGGCATCCGCGTCAACGGCATCCTGCCGGGCCGCATCGACACGGACATGGTGCGCGAGGCGGGCGAGGCCTTCAACAACGCGCTCCTGCCGAGCATCGCCCTCGGCCGTCTCGGCAAGCCGGAGGAGGTCGGCCAGGCCGTCGAATTCCTATGCAGCCCACGCGCGAGCTACATCACGGGCGTCAGCATCGACGTAGGCGGCGGCTGGCTGCCGATGTAGCGTGGCCCTGCCGCGCGCGTGGCGCGAACTCGCCGCTTGACTCGCCGACCCAGCAGCCAAAGATGGCGCACCGCCATCGACTCGCCACGACCGGAAGGACACGAGATGACCGCCTCGCGCCAGAGCGCCACGTCAACCGCTCCCCTCACGCTTGCCGCGATCCGCGCTCACGTCTTCCGCACGCCGCTCGCCAAGCCGGTGGCGACCTCGTTCGGCATCATGCGCGAGCGCGCCGCCGTGATCCTCGAAGTGGAGGACCGCGACGGAGCGGTCGGCTACGGCGAGATCTGGTGCAACTTCCCGAGCTGCGGCGCCGAGCACCGGGCGCGGCTCGCCGCTCTCGATCTCGGACCGCTCGCCCTCGGCCGCACGTTCGCGAATCCCTCGGACGGCTACCGTCACATGACCGCCGCGACCCGCATTCTCGCCATCCAGGCCGCCGAGCCCGGACCGTTCGCGCAGGTGATCGGCGGCCTCGACATGGCGCTCTGGGATCTCGCAGCCCGCAAGGCCGGCGTGCCGGTCTGCCGGCTGCTGGCCGACGATTGCAGCGCATCCGTGCCGGCCTACGCGAGCGGTATCGACGTGCGCGTGGCGCCGGAGCTCATCGAACGCGCGGCCGGCGAGGGCTATCGCGCCTTCAAGATCAAGGTCGGCTTCCAGGGCATTGACGAGTTGCGTCTCATCCACGAGGCGCGCGCGGCGGCGCCAGCCGGCACGGCGATGATGGCGGACGCCAACCAGGGCTGGACACTCGAGGGCGCTCTGGCCTTCGTCCGGCAGCAGGAGCTGCCTCAGCTCGGCTGGCTGGAGGAGCCGCTCGCCGCCGATGCGCCCGAACACGAGTGGCGCGTGCTCGCAGGCGAAGCGCCGATGCCGCTCGCGGCCGGCGAGAATATGCTCGGAGACGGGGTGTTCGAGGCGGCGATCCAGTCCCGGACCCTCGGCGTCCTGCAGCCGGACATGGCCAAATGGGGCGGCTTCTCCGGCTGCTTCCCGGTGGCGCGAGCCGCCATCGCCGCCGGCCTCACGTACTGCCCCCACTATCTCGGCGGCGGCGTCGGCCTGCTGGCTTCCGCCCATCTGCTCGCCGCGGCGGGCGGGCCTGGACTGCTCGAGGTCGACGTCAATCCCAATCCGCTCCGCACAGCGCTCTACGAGCCCGTGCTCGACCCGAGCGGCCACGTCGTGCTGCCGCGCGGCCCGGGTCTCGGCATCCTGCCGGACCTCGCCGCGCTGGCCGCGTTCCGCTCCGCCACCTTCGAGACTTCGCCCTTCGATCGATAGAGAGCCCCATCATGACCATTCGCATGTACGACCTGCGCGGCGCCCGCCACGAGCTGCGTTTCAGTCCCTATTGCTGGCGCGCAAAGATGGCCCTGAAGCACAAGGGCGTCGACTTCGAGACGGTGCCGTGGACCTACACCGACAAGGCGATACTGGCGCCGACCGGACAGGGTCGGGTTCCCGTGATCGTCGACGGCGATCGCTGGGTGAACGACAGCTGGCAGATCGCCCTCTATCTCGACGAGCGCTACCCCGACCGGCCCATGCTCATGAAGGACGAGGCCGCCCGCGCACACGCGCGCTTCATCGCGCAGTGGGCCGATACGAACGTGCTGCCGGCGCTCCGCCCCATCCTGTTCATGGACGTGCACAACCAGATCGAAGACACCCAGCGCGCCTACTTCCGCAAGGCGCGCGAGGAGATGATCGGCATGACCCTCGAGGCGTTCTGCGCCGACCGCGCCGGCGCTCGCGCCCGCCTCGCACAGGCCCTGCAACCGGCCGAGCTCACGCTTGCCGAGCACGCCTTCCTGGGCGGCGGCGCGCCGAGCTATGCCGACCATGCGCTGTTCGGCTCGCTCGCCTGGGGCCATTACGTCAGCGCCGAGCCCATCCATGATCCGAAGACCGCGGTCGGCCAGTGGTTCGAGCGCATGCTCGACCTCTTCGACGGTTACGCCCGCAAGGCGCCGACCGCGCGCGACTGAGGCTGCCGTCAGACGCTCCGGAGCTGGAAGCTGCGCACACCCGGCCGATTGCCGAGCTCCTTGACGAGCGTCAGCAGCGGCGTCTCCATGATCGGATACTCGGTCTTGATCGGGCCGGCATCCTTGAGCGCCTGATACTGCGTCTGGTCGTAGAAGGCAGCCAGCAGCAGATCGTCGTCGGAGGCGAACGGCCCGCGCGTCTTGCGAATGCGCTCGAGCGCCGGTGGCACCAGCGCTCCGGGCCGCTCCTTGATCGGCTCGGCGCCGCGCGTGATCTTGTCGTAGAGGTTGGGGTCGATCGGCCCGGCGATCTCGCCGTAGCCGCCACGCACGTAGAGACGAACCTCGTCCGGAACCGTGTCGTAGCGCTCGTGCCCCTTGTCGCGCCCCATGACGTTCAGCACGGCCTGCGTGACGATGTACTGCGCGAACGGGCTGACGACGATCGGATAGCCGAGATCCTCGCGCACGTGCCAGGCCTCCTCGAGGATGTCCTCGAGGCGGTGCTTGAGCCCCATCGTCTCGAGCTGATAGGCGAGGTTCGAGACCATGCCGCCCGGGCACTGATGCTGGAAATGGAACTCGTCGTACTCGTTGGGCGTGCCGACGGGCTTGCCCTCCTTCTCGGCGATGTAGGCGAGCCGCTCGGCGACCTCGGAAACGCCGTCGAGGTCGAGCGGCACGTTGTAGCCACGCCGGCGCAGGTTGCGCACGACCCGCTCGGTCGGCGAATGCGAGACGCCGTTGGCGAGCGTCGAGGTCGCCGTGTGCACGACGTCGACGCCGGCCTCCACGGCTTGCAGCACGACATAAGGCGCGAGGCCCGAGTTGCAGTGGGTGTGAATCTGCAGAGGCCGTCCGCCGATCACCTGCTTCAC
>JAGRKR010000089.1 GCA_020442225.1 Hyphomicrobiaceae bacterium
TGCGCGAGGTGGCGCTCGACCTCGCGGAGGGCGCCGACATGGTCATGGTCAAACCGGGCATGCCCTATCTCGATATCGTGCGGCGCGTGAAGGACGCCTTCGGCGTGCCGACCTACGCCTATCAGGTGTCGGGCGAGTACGCGATGCTGGCCGGCGCCGCCGCCAACGGCTGGCTCGACGGCGAGCGCGTCATGATGGAAAGCCTGATGGCCTTCAAGCGCGCCGGCGCCGACGGCATCCTCACCTATTTCGCGCGCGATGCCGCGCGGCGGCTCCGCGAGATCTCCGGCGGCCCGGCACGCGCCTGACCGCCCCCGGCTGCCGCGCATCTATGGGGTCGGGGCGCGGCATTCACGATGACTGACGGCTCTGTGGACGGCCGCCGCCCCAGCCCATATACCTCGTCGAGAGGGCGCGACCGCCGGTCGCCGATCCCGACCGGTCCTTGCCGACGTGTTGAGGTGTGTCAGTCGCGCTTTCGCGGGTGCGAGACGGCCGATCCGTCGCGGTCGATCACGCTCTAGCCCGGTTACGCCTTGTCGTGGCATGATATGCGTTCGGCCGGTCTGCAGGCGCAGTGCGGCCGGGTCGGCGGAGGGACTGGAGCAGCGCTGGAGGACGCGCGGGAATGACGGAGCAGAAGAAGCACTTCCCGGAATTCTACGTGACCGCGCCACAGCCGTGTCCGTACCTGCCCGGCCGCAACGAGCGCAAGTTGTTCACGCACCTGACGCACGACAAGCCGCGCCAACTCATCGACAACCTGCTGAAGGGCGGCTTCCGGCGCAGCCAGAACATCGCCTATATGCCCTATTGCGAGGGGTGCCAGGCCTGCGTCTCCGTGCGCGTGCTGGTCGACGAGTTCAAGCCGCGGCGCACGCTCCGGCGCGTGATCGAGCGCAACCGCGACATCGTCGCGCGTCGCGTCGAATCGCGCCCGTCGCAGGAGCAGTACGGCCTGTTCCGCGACTATATCGATTCCCGCCACGGCGACGGCGGCATGGCCGACATGACCGTGCTCGACTATGCGATGATGGTTGAGGATTCGATCATCGATACCTTCATCACGGAGTATCGGCTGCGTCAGACGCCGGGCATCCACCGCGGCAGCGAGGAAGGCTCGCTCGTCGCCTCCGCGCTCTGCGACCGGCTCTCCGACGGCATCTCCATGGTCTACAGCTTCTACGAGCCCGAGATGATCTCGCGGAGCCTCGGCAGCTACATGATCCTGGAGCACATCGACTACGCGCGGCGGCTGGGCTTGCCCTACGTGTATCTGGGCTACTGGATCCAGGGCTCGCGCAAGATGAGCTACAAGACGCGCTTCACGCCCCAGGAGCATCTGACCAGCAACGGCTGGGTGCGCGTGACGCCCGGGGACGGCACGGACTGATCCGCGGCCGTCGCGTACAGCCGCCTCAGGGCGCCTGACGGCGGGCCTGCCCCAGCAGGACGAGGCAGAGCACGGCCCCCACGACGAGGCCCGCGCCTCCGAGCGCGAAGATGCTGGCGTGCCCGCCCCTTTCGAACAGCCATGGCACGACGAGCCCTGCCGAGGTCGCACCGAGGCCGTTGCTCAGGATCATCACCCGCATGACGCGCGCCATCGCACCGGGAGCGGCGAAGTCCCGGGCCCGCGCCGCCATGAGGCTGGCAACGCCGGGCTGCGCGCCAAAAACCACGGTCGAGAACCAGAGTGCGGGAGCCAGCGCACCAAGCGCCGGGATGCCCACGCCCAGCGCGACACAGGCATAGGCCAGCGGCAGCGCAAGCCCGATCCCGACGCGGCGCGCCAGCAGCGTCGAGAGCCACGGGCCCAGGAATGCGAAGATGCCGACCACCGACCAGTGCCAGCCACCGACATGGACGCCATAGCCCAGGCCGCGCGCCAGGAAATCCACCCAGTAGAGCGTATGAGGCACGATGCCGAACGAGAACAGGAAGTGGGCAAGCGCCAGCAACGCGAGCGGCAGGGACGGACCGAGGGCGCCTGTCGGAGGCGGCTGCGCCGCCAGCGTGGCGGCCGTCCCGGGATCTGCCCCCGCAGCCAGCCCCGCACCGCCCGCGCCACGCCACCCCCACAGGCCCACCAGCGTCGCGACAAGCGCCACCGCGGCGATGCCCGCCCAGGCCGCCATCAAGCCCTGCGCCAGCAGCCGTGGCACCAGGATGCCCGTCAACAGGATGCCGAGCCCGACCCCTGCGAAGACGAACCCCGCTGCGGCCGGGCGGGAGCGCTCGGGCGCAGCCTCGACCGCCGTGGCCACGCTCTGCACCATGATGAAGGCGGTCGCCAGCCCGATCACACCGCGGCAGAGCGCCAGCCACGCGAAGCCCCATGGCAGCGCCGAGCCGGCGAGCCCGATGGCGCACAGCACGATGGCCACCGACAGGCCGACCTCGAGCCGGCAGAGGCGGCGCAAGCGCTCCGCGAGTGCAGCCCCGGTGAGAAACCCTGCGAGATTGACGGCGCCGACCCAGCCCGCCTCCGCCGCCGTCAGCGCGCCGCTGCCGATCAGCGCCGGCACCATCGCGGTATAGGAGAAACGCCCGAGGCCCATGGCGACGAGCATGCCGGCTCCGCCGCCGATCGCCACGCGCACCCAGGCCGACTTCTCGCGCCTCGCGATCACCGCCATCCCGCCGCCTTCCCTGCCCGCTTACCGAGCTGCCAGCCGGTCTCCGGTTCTCGTCCCGGTCGAAAACCGGCCCCGCGCGCTCACTGTCCGGCGGGACGCGCCAGCTCCTTGTCGATCTTGGCGAACATGTAGGCCCACTTGGCTTCGGTGGTCCGCATGAGGCTGTCCATGTGACCGCGCAGGGTCTGCAGCAGAACGCAATTTTCCTGCTTCTGCGCCGCCCCCTCCTCCCCGAGACTGGTGATGCTCGCCAGCAGGTCGGCCGTGGTGCGGTCGAAGCGGGCGATTTCGGGGTCGCGGACGTAGGGGACCGCCTTCTCCATGAACTGCTCGTGCGTCCAGCGATGCTTGTCGCGGAGCTTGCGCAGCTTCTCCTGGAAACGGGGCTTCATCTTCTGCGTGAGGGCGCGCAGAGAAGCGCCGGCCGCATCGACCACCGCCTCGAACTCGGCGCGCGAGCATTTCTGGGCCTGCGGCGACGTCGCCACGGCGGGCTGCACGCCGAGCAGCACCACAAGAAGAGCCGCAGAAAGGTCACGCGAACGCATCACACCCTCCTCGCGGGCCTCAGGGGAACCTCGGCCCGAAGCGACCCGAGCGCGGGAATCCCTTGGGTGCCAACCGTCCGGCCTGTCCGCGCGTGCCGAGCCACTCGCCGAGATCATCGAGCGTGAACGTACGGCCCGCCGGATCGAGCCAGGTCAGCCCCTTGTCGCGGGCATAGACCTTGGCGTCCACGAGGCCGCCGTCCTTGTAGCGCTGCAGCCGCACACCCTTGCCGCGCGTCATCTCGTTGACCTCGTCGAGCGGGAATACGAGCAGCTTCCTGTTGTCGCCGATCACCGCCACCATGTCCCCTTCGGCCGGCACGCAGCACGTCGCCTCCTCGGGCTCGGTCAGGTTCAGCACCTGCTTGCCCTTGCGCGTCATGGCGACGATCTCGTCCTCCGGCACCACGAAACCATAGCCGGCAGTGGAAGCCACGAGCAACTTGCGCCCCGGCTCATGCACGAAGGCCGCGACGACGTCGTGGTTCTCCTCGAGATCGACCAGGAGGCGCAGAGGCTCGCCGTGCCCGCGCCCGCCCGGCAGCTTGTCGCAACCGAGCGTCAGGAACTTGCCGTTCGTGGCGAAGAGCACGAGCTTGTCGGTGGTCAGCGCCTTCACGGCACAGCGCAGGCCGTCGCCCTGCTTGAACTCGAGCTTCGAGAGATCGTCCTGATGCCCCTTGAGCGCGCGCAGCCAGCCCTTCTCGGACAGGATCACCGTGATCGGCTCGCGCTCGATGAGCGCCTGGTCGAGATCGACCTCGATTTCCGGCGCGTCGGCGAGCTCGGTGCGACGGCGGCCGAGCTCCGAGCGCTTGGAGAACCGCTCCCGCGTGGCGCGCACCTCTTCGGCAATCCGCGACCATTGCTTGTCGTCGGAGGCGAGCAGCGCGCGGATGTCCTCCCCCTCGCGTGAAAGCTCGTCGTGCTCGCGCCGGATCTCGATTTCCTCGAGCTTGTGCAGCGAGCGCAAGCGCATGTTGAGGATGGCGTCGGTCTGCACCTCTGAGAGCGAGAAGCGACTCATCAGCGTCTGCTTCGGCGCATCCTCGAAGCGGATGATGCGGATGACCTCGTCGATGTTNNGACCTCGTCGAGATTGAGGTAGGCCACGAGATAGCCGGCCAGCACCTCGAGGCGGTGCTCGATCTTGGCGAGGCGGTGCTGCGAGCGGCGGACCAGAACCTCCTTGCGGTGCTCCAGCCACTCCTTCAGCACATCGCGCAGCGACAGCACGTTCGGCACCTGCCCGCGCGAGAGCACGTTCATGTTGAGCGGGACGCGCACCTCGAGCTCGGTGAGCCGGAACAGGCTCTCCATGAGCACCAGCGGATCCACCGTGCGGCTTCTCGGCTCGAGCACCAGGCGCACGTCCTCCGCGGACTCGTCGCGCACATCGGCCAGCAGCGGCAGCCTCTTGGCGGCCAGAAGCTCGGCGATCTTCTCGACGAGCTTGGCCTTCTGCACCTGATAGGGCACCTCGGTCACGACGATCTGGTAAGTGCCGCGACCGGCCTCCTCGCGCTCCCAGCGCGCCCGCAGCCTGAAGCCGCCGCGCCCCGTGCGATACGCCTCGAGGATCGACTCGCGCGGCTCGACGAGAATGCCCCCGGTCGGGAAATCCGGGCCGGGCACCATCTCGACAAGCTTCTCGATGCTGGCGTTGGGATGCTTGATGAGATGCAGCACGGCGTTGCACAGCTCGTCGGCGTTGTGCGGCGGGATCGACGTGGCCATGCCGACGGCGATGCCCGACGAGCCGTTGGCGAGCAGGTTCGGGAAGCTCGCCGGCAGCACCACCGGCTCCTGCTCGAGCCCGTCGTAGGTCTCCCGGAAGTCGATGGCGTCCTCGTCGATGCCGTCGAGCAGCGCCATGGCGACATCGGTGAGGCGCGCCTCGGTGTAGCGCAT
>JAGRKR010000090.1 GCA_020442225.1 Hyphomicrobiaceae bacterium
GGTGCGAGGCAGGATGGCGCGGCGGAACTTGTCCTCGCTGGCCGTGCTGCGGCCCGAGCCGGCGTTGATGACGTCGACCATGATGTGAGGATCGAGACCGGCCTTGACGCCGAGGGCGACCGCCTCGCAGGTGGCTGCAGTCACGGTCGCCGACAGGAGATTGTTCACCACCTTCATCATCTGGCCCTGCCCTGGCTCGGGACCGATGTAGAAGGGCCGGCCGATCACCTCCATCATCGGCCAGAGGCGATCACAGTCGGCCTTGCTGCCGGCCAGCATAACCGCCAGGGTGCCGCGCTCGGCCCCGCGAACGCCGCCGCTGACTGGCGCGTCGACCGACCTGATGCCTTTCTCGGCCAACCTGCGGGCGATATCGGCGGCCTTGCGCGGGCCGGTCGTCGAAAGGTCCACGAACACCTTGCAGGCGCCGCCGTCCGCCACGCCCTCCGCCCCCAGCGCCACGAGGTCGACTACCTCCGGCCGCGGCAGGCTGACCAGGACGATCTCGGTCTGCGCCGCCACGTCACGCGGCGACTTCGCCCGCTTCGCGCCCTTGTTGACGATCGCCCCGAGTGCCGCCTCGTCGACATCGTAGGCGACGACCTCGTAGCCGTCCGCCATGAGCCGTCCCGACATGGGAAAGCCCATGCGGCCGATGCCTACGAACCCGATCCGTCCCTTGCTCATGCTCCCTCTTTCCTCTTGTTCGTGCCGCGAGCCGTCCGTGGAATTCTGCTCGAAGCAACAGGCCTGCGTTCAATTAATCTTAGCAAATCCAGCGTCAAATGGGTGGCTGCCCAATACCTCAATTCGCGAGCGCGGGCGCGGGCGCTCGACCGGCTGCGACGTCTGGTCCACCCCCCATCGGACCGACATGGCCGGACGAGCCGCCCACCCCGCGATCGCGAAGACAGGTGCTTGGCGTTCAATCGGCGCCACCAAGCCAGTCGAGTTCGGCATGACCCAGCACTTGATCGACGACGAGGGAGAACTCTGGAGTAGCCCGTCGCAGGCCCTGCGCGCGCGCTTCGAGACCCCGTATTGCGGCAGCGAGTTCGAGGACTTCCTGGTCCGGAATTTCGGCTACATCGCCGTCACCCGGCGCAATCGCTCGATCCGGGTGCGCGTGCGTCCGGCGCGCGCCAGCGAGAAGGCGCTCTATCGCCTCGTGTTCCTGCTGTTCGAGAGCAGCTCCGAGCGCGTGGCGCTGAGCACGCTCGCGGAGGACCAGAGCGACTGGCAGGATGCCCTGTTCACAGATTCGGCCGACGCCATCGCCCGCATCATGATGCTGTCCAGCGACGCGCAGGACCCGCGCCCGGATGCGTTCTTCTCCCGGCCGCGCGCGCTCGACGGGCTCGGCCCCGCCAATCCGTTCGTGCCGCTGATCGAGCATTGGCGCGCGCGCAGCGGACACTTCGAGCGCACATCGTTTCTCGAGCGGCTCGTGGGACCGCTGCAGGACCGCTACCTCATGATCCGCCTCGATGGCCGGTCCGAGCGCCTTTCCTTCGAGGAAGTCGGCGGCGGCTTTCCTCTGCTGGATCGCAGCTGGCTGGACAATTTCACGGGCGTGCGCGTCGAGGACCAGCCGGACTACTACTACGCGCGATGGGTCGCCGAGAGCTATCGGCACGCCGCGAAGATGCCGATACCGACGGTGCACGACATCGACGCACTCGTGCGGCGCCCGAAGCTCGGCACCAAGCGCCTGCGCTATCAGCGGCTGATCCTTCCATTCACGCGCGAGGACGGATCGACGCTGATGCTGGGCTCGTCCTTCCTCGACGAGTCGATCAACCTTCGCATCAAGGCGTCTTGACGCCGGCGGCCTCTGCTTCGGCCTCAGCGCTCGCTGCCGACGCGATGGCGCCAATCGCCGCCGGAGTCCTGCGGTGCGAGAAACCGCTCGAGATCGTCGACGAGTTCCTGCGTCTCCATCCAGGCGAACGCGAAATTGACCGTGCCGCGCGGCGAATTGCGCCAGAGCACCGACCAGTCCACGTGGTTGTAGCCGTTCCGCCCGGTGATGCCGCCTTTCATCACGGCCTCGGCCATGATCGCGACGGTCAGGTTGCTGTTCCAGCGCGTATGGGCATAGGCCCGGCAGATGCGCGGCAGGATCGCGGATAGCTGGCGGCCGCGAAAGTCGGGTCGATACCAGACCCCGCCGGAAAACACGACACGGCCGACGATGTCGTGGGTCGCCCTCGCCGTGACGATGCAAGCTTCGTCCTGCCGGCGTGTGCGCTCGGGATCGGCGTAGAACAGCCGCAGGCTCGTGGCTTCCTCGTAGAAGTTGGTGTCCTGCCAATCGAACACGCGAGCAGCCTGCGTCGCCACCACCGCCCCGTTGCTGTCGCGGCCGATGATGCAGAAGCCGTTGGTCGCCCCCGCGCCACCGAGCCGCGGATGGAACGTGGCAATAAGCGGCGTCCAACTCTCGCGATTCTGCGCGTTGATCTCGACCAGATCGTCGAAGCTGGCGAAAGACAGCGACACGCCCTTGAGCTTGGCCTGTGCCTCCGCCTTCAGGAAGAAGCGGCCGAGCAGATCGCTCGGGCCATGGTCGACTCTGATCTCGGAAAGCAGACTGCGCTCACGGACGGACATGTTGGACTCGGGGGACGTTCCGGTAAGGTTGCCACTTTAACTATTTTTAAACCTTAGCTCGCACTATTCAAGCCGGCGCTGGGAATTTTGCCCTTCCACTCTCCGAGACACGTGGATTTCAAACGAAGATTGCAGTAAAGTGACACTGCATCCATCACAGCCACCCAGTGTTGCGTACGAGATCCCATGACAGATTCCGCCCCCCAGAAGCCCGGCCGCGGACGCTCTCCGGCCCGCAAGCCAACCGACATCGACGCGCATGTCGGCAGCCGCCTGCGCTTTCGCCGGACCATGATGCAGATGAGCCAGGAGCAACTGGCCGAGAAACTGGGGATCACCCACCAGCAGGTGCAGAAGTATGAGACCGGCGTCACGCGCATGAGCGCGTCCCGTCTCGTGGAGGCTGCCCGCCAGCTCGACGTGCCGACACGCTGGTTCTTCGAGAACCTCGACCAGGAGGCACGCGACGCGGGTGTGGCGGGAGAGGACGGCGCGGCCGACGCGAGCAACACCACGCTCGACCGCGATGGCCGGGAGTTGCTGCGTCTCTACTACAGCATTTCGGAGACGGGCATGCGCCGCAAGCTGGTGCAGATGGCCCGCGTGCTGGCCTCCGAGCCGGTGAAGAAGAGCGAAGCCGGCTGAGACCGGCCGGCGCTCACCGATCGTCTGGCGTCGTCGACAGGATCGATCGACGCGTCATCGCCCCAAGCCCCTGAATAACGGGATTTTCGCCTCGTGCGCGCCGCGTCAGCGCGTCGCCTGGCGCCTGACGTCCGGGCGTTCCGTGTCGCTGCTCGCGTTCTGCCAGTCCACCCGTCGCGCCGTCAGGACGAGAGGTGTGCGCTCCGAGAGCTGCACGAGATGGCGCAGCTTGCGCCTCACGTCGACCAACTCGACTTTCACATATTCGCCGACCCGCTCCCCTTCCTCGGCGATCGCCAGGTCGACCCAGCGATATGCGATGTCGGGCAGCACGCCATTCGCGACCTGCTCGACGAGCCAGCGGCCACCTCCGACCACCGGATCGCCCGATGGCCAATCTCGCGCAATGATCCCGCGGGACTGTGACGAGACCAAATCTGACACCGGAGTGCGCATCCTGATACTTCTTCGCAGAGGGCGTGGCGAAGCCCGCTCCTCATGCAGCCCGACTGGGGCGCCGCGATTACCGCGTGGCATCATCGCGCCCCGCTGCGACCCTTGCCGGTAGCGCCGCCGGCCGGAGGTCGTGGCGATCGAAGACAGTGAAGCAGCACGAATACAGTAGGAATAAATACAAATCCCGTCACCCAACCAAAGTTAGGAATATTCGGTTGTAGACGACGATGATTTACACTCAGAAGTTCAAGAGCGGATACATGCTCGCCTGAAGCATAAGTCCTGAAGTCGACGGCGAGTATTTCCGCTTGAAATCGGGCGCCGGGCCTGCGGCCACCGCCGGTCGCGAACCGGCATGCGAGACCTTAGCGGCGGGGGCGCCCGTGCCGCCGCATGCCGGCCGCCACGATGATGATGTTTCCCGCGATCACGACCAGCATGACGAGCAGGAGCTGCCGGCCGCTCGGAGCCGCCGCGATCAGTGAGCCGGCATGCGCCGCCTCCTGCAGGATCAGCGTCATCAGGGGCACGAAGGCGCTGGCGGCGACGAAGCTTTCCGTCGAGATCTTGAGCACGGCCGAGAACATCAGCAGGTTCATCGCCGTCAGCACGAGCCCGCCGAACAGAACCGCCAGCAGAACCGTGAGGGGGCGCGTCAGGTCGGTGAACACGGGCAGACCCGGCACCGGCGCCAGCAGGCCGTAGCGCACCAGGACCATGCCCGCGACGAGCACGGCGAAACCGGCAAGCGCCGCGACGAGCACGACCTGGCCCGTCACCGACAGCTTCTCCCGGACGCCGAGCGCCGCGCGATTCCAGGGGTGCAACTCGGCCGAGAAGCTGCGCAGCGCGAACATCAGCGACGATGCACCGACCGTCGCCAGGATCGGCCCGAGCGCACGCCCCGACTGAATGGCGAGGAGCCACGCGATGCCGGCCAGCACGATGCCTGCGCCGAGCAGGCGCAAGCCGTCCGGTCGGCGGCCCAGGGCAAGCCAGCCGATCGCCATGGAGAGCGGGATCGAGAACCGCACGAAGATGCTGGCCTCGGCAGGGTCGGCATAGCTGATCGCCAGATAGTAGAAGATCTCCATGCCGATCGTCGTCGCCCCGAACAACCAGGTCATCGGCAGGCGCACGATCTCGCGAAGCCGGGTCGGCCGCCGCGACAGCACGATGAGCGCCACCGCCGCCACCAGCATCGCCTCGAGCACGAAGGCGAAGGTGTTGACGCCGTGCTCGTTGGCGTAGGCGTAGGCGATGTTGAGGATGCCGATGCAGAGCACGTAGAGGCCCGCCTCGAGCCAGCCGCCGGCGCTCCCGCTCATGACTCGGCCGTGCCGGTTACAGCGGTCGGCCCGTCGCCAGCCCGCGCGGGGGCATGGCGCAGGAACAGCACGACGGTGTCCCCGTAGGCGCGCTCGTCGCACAGCTCGAATTCGACGGGGAATGCGATGTCGATGCCCCGGCGCTCCTCGACGATGGCGACGGCGCCCGGCTTGAGCCAGCCGCCGGCCGCAGCCGATGCCAGCGCCGGTCCGGCAAGCCCCTTGCCGTAGGGCGGATCGAGAAACACGAGATCGAACGCCGCCATGCCGCCGGCCGGGCCGAGGTCCGTCGCGTCACGTCGAAAGATCTTGCTGATCCCGGTGGCCGCCAGGGCTTCGACGTTGCGGCGGATCAGGCCACGGGCCTCCGCGTCGCTTTCGACGAACAGGCACCAGGCGGCGCCCCGCGACAGCGCCTCGAGACCGAGTGCGCCGGTGCCGGCGAACAGATCCAGCACGCGCGCGCCCTCGAGCGGCACGTCTTGAAAGGTGTGCGCCAGGATGTTGAAAACCGCTTCGCGCACGCGATCCGACGTGGGCCGGATCGCCCCGTCGTCGGGCGCGACGAGCGCGCGTCCCTTGAGACGTCCGCCGACGATCCTCACGGGCGCGACCGCCTTTCCCTGCCGGCGGCGGCAGGCTTGCGCACCTTGTTGCGGGGCCGGGCCTGCGCTCCCTCATTCTCACGCGCCACCGGCGGCGCAGCGGGCAACGGACCGAGCAGGCCGAACGTGTCCGCGAGCCGCTTGCCGAGCTGATCGGCCAGGACGCGCCGGCGCACCTCCTCCGCCGCGCCGGGCACGAGGTCGAGCAGTTGGAACGGCCCGTAGGAGATGCGGATGAGCCGGTTCACGTCGAGCCCGAGCACCCCGAGAATCTTGCGCACCTCGCGGTTCTTGCCCTCGCGCAGGCCGAGCGTCAGCCAGACGTTGGCCCCCTGAACTCGATCGAGCGTCGCCTCGACGGACCCGTAGCGCACGCCCTCCACCACGATGCCGTCCTTGAGTTTGTCGAGCCGCGCCTGATCGACCTGGCCGTGCGCGCGAACACGGTAGCGGCGCAGCCAGCCGGTCGACGGCAGCTCGAGATGTCGCGCCAGCGCGCCGTCCGTCGTGAGCAGCAGCAGCCCCTCGGTGTTGAAGTCGAGCCGCCCCACGGAGACGACCCGCGGCAGCCCGTCCGGCAGGCGCTCGAACACCGTCGGCCGCCCCTGCGGATCGCGATGCGTGGTCACCTGCCCCTTCGGCTTGTAGTAGCGCCACAGCCGCACCGGCTCCGGCTGCGGCAGCGCCTTGCCGTCCACCTCGATCAGGTCCTTCGGAGTCACGACGTGGGCGGGCGTGTCCAGCGTCTTGCCATTGACGGAGACCCGTCCGGCCTGGATCCAGCGTTCGGCCTCGCGGCGCGAGCACAAGCCGGCGCGCGCCATCGCCTTGGCGATCCGCATCTCGCCGTCGTCGTCGCCTGGGGCCGTCTCGCGTGACGGTCGCGTCCTGGCCGCTCCGCCGCGAGCGGGTTGACCGCGCTTGCCTGATTGCATCACATGGGTTCCAGATTATCGAGCAGGCTCGCCACAGATGTACTGGCCGCGCCCCGGCGACCTGCTCCAAGTCCAAGATCGAGAGCCTGATCGCCCGTTCGCTGGAACCTTCCGCAGTCCCAGCCCGGACGAACAGGCGCCAGGAGACCCTCTTTATGGCATCCCGTCGGGATTCGAGCCACATGGACCTTGCTTTCGCCGAGGCCGAGGCCGCGGCCGAGCGCGGCGAGGTGCCCATCGGGGCCGTGATCGTCGGCGCGGATGGCCACGTGCTGGCCAGTGCCGGCAACCGCACGCGCGAGCTCAACGACCCGACCGCCCACGCCGAGCTCCTGGCGATCCGCGCCGCCTGCGCCGCCCAGGGCAGCCAGCGTCTCTCCAACGCCGACCTCTACGTCACGCTCGAACCCTGTCCGATGTGCGCCGCCGCGATTTCGTTCGCGCGGGTGCGGCGGCTCTATTTCGGGGTTTCCGATCCCAAGGGCGGCGCCGTCGAGAACGGCACGCGCTACTTCTCGAGCGCCATCTGCCATCATGCCCCCGAGGTCTACGGCGGCATTGACGAGAGCCGCAACCAGCGCCTTCTGCAGGCATTCTTCAAGACGCTGCGCGACGGCTAGAGCGTGGCTCGCACGCTTGCGTCGACGGGCGCTGTCAGCGCGCGAGGCCGCCCATGCGGCAGACCTCCGCCCACTCGGCCTCGCTCACCGGCTGCACCGACAGGCGGAACGACGTCACGAGGCTCATGCCGGCGAGCTTGGGATTGGCCTTGACCGCCGGCAGCGGCACGGGCTGCGGCATCGCCTCGAGCGCGCGGACGTCGACGCACTCCCACGTGCCCGTCGTGTCCTCGGGATCGGGATGGGCGAGCGCGATCACCTCGGCGATGCCGACGACGGCGAGCCCGATGTTGGAATGATAGAAAAAACAGCGGTCGCCGAGCTTCATGGCGCGCATGAAGTTGCGCGCCTGATAATTGCGCACGCCGGACCATGGCTCGCCCGCCGCCCCTCTGGCCACCAGATCGTCCCACGAGAAGACGTCGGGCTCGGACTTCAGGAGCCAGAAGCCCGTGGAGACGACCGGCGCCGGGGATTTCCGGGTGGCTGTGGCGACAGCCTTGCGCGGCTTGGGTTTTGAGGACTTCGGCATCGTCAGCGGATCTCGCGTCGGCAGTGTTGGCGTTTGGCCGGCGCGTGAGCTCCGGCGCTGGTCCGATAGGGTGTTATCATCACCCTGCGTCCGCCTGCAAACCGATCTCCCGGGCGCGCCGTCAGGCGAGAGCTGCTCGCAGCGCCGGATAATCCACCTTGGACCGATGGCGACGGTCGAGCGGGATCGCGGCGAGTGCGACGACGCGCTCGATGCCGAGCCGGCGCGCATTGCGTTCCCACGTCCCGGCCTCGGCGCCATCGCCCTCGATGGCCAGCACCGGACGCCCGCCGATGCCTGCGAGTGCGGCCCGGCGCACACCCGGCCAGAAGCGGGCCGCCGCCTCGACGCCGAAGGGATGCAACGCCCCGACCCGCGCATCGACACGGCCGAGCAGCCACAACCGCCCCTCTTCGTCGAGCCGTCCGGCGTCGCCCGTGCGGTGCCAGATCTCTCCGTCGAGCGCGATCTTGCTGCCGGCGTTGCGGCTCGGGTCCATGTAGGTCTTGTTGACGTGCGCCCCGCTGACCACGATTTCGCCGTCGATGAGCCGCAGGGCCACGTCCGGCACCGGCCGGCCAGCGAGCAAGCCCGCGCCCTCCCGCATGGCGGCCCAGTCGGCGCTGGCGATCTCGTCGGCCCCGATGTGTGCGATCGGCTCCGCCTCGGTGGAGCCGTAGACGGCGACGATGCGACAGCCCGGCGAGGCGGCGGCAAGCCTCTCCATGACATCGGGGAAGACCGGCCCACCGCCGGTGAAGATGGCGGAGATCCCAGGCGGTGGGCCGCCCTCCGCGAGAGCCTCGCAGACCGACGGCGGCACGAGCAGCCGCGTCACGCCCCGCTCGCGCACGACAGCGGCGAGGGCTGCCGCCTCCACCTTGTCGTGCCGCGTCACATTCCAGGACGGCAGCACACTGGTGGTGCCCAGGGCCAGGTTCACGAGCACGAACACCGGGAACGCCACGAGATCGCGCTCGTGCTCATGCCCGGCCACGAGCAGCGGCGAGACCGCGGCATGCTGAGCCGCCAGAAAGCCATGGGTGCGCTCGATGGCCTTCGGCAGACCCGTTGAGCCGCTGGTGAAGGAAATCAGGGCGGGGTGATCGTCGGGCAGGGCGATCGTCGGCGTCCGCGTCGGCCGACGCCGGTCGGAAGCGAGCAGAAGTGGCCCCGTCCCCCAAAGCTCCGGCAGGGCGAAGCGCAGGCCTGCCAGCCAACCGCCCGAGAACACAGCGCGTGGGCGCGTCGCGCCAATCGCATGGCGCAGTCCTTTGAGACCCAGTGCGGGCTCGGGAAAAACCGCCACGGCGCCGAGACGCCAGAGTGCCGCCAGACCGGCATAGAGCGGCAGGCCGATGCGGGTGGCGATCAGCACGCGATCGCCGCGGCGGATTCCTTTCCGCCGCCAGCCTTCCGCGAGCTCATCCGACCAGAGCGCCAGCGCACTGAAACTGACGCTGCGACCGCGCCCGTCGATGATCGCCGGATGCGCGCCTCGGCGCGCCGCGGTCGCGAGAAAGGCCTCGAGAATGCTCATGCCCCGTCGTTCCCGACGAGCCGCCGCCCCATCAGCGCATAGCGGCGGAAAATCTCGCCACCTTCACGCACGCTGCGCTCCCTCGACACGTTGTCGACGTGCATCAGAGCATGGACGGCGTGCGTGAAGCCCGCTCTGCGCGCGCGCAGATTGAGGCTCGCCACGAGCATGCGGCCGACGCCGCGCCTGGCGCTGGCGTAGGTCTTGATGACGATCTCAGGTGCCGCCGCTGCCGCCATCGGATTGGGGTAGGCGAAGAGAAAACCGACGATCTCGCCGCCGGGCGCATGCGCAAACAGGATGAAGCGATGATCGAGCATCGGCAGAAGCGGCCGATAGAGATCGAGGAAAGCCGCGCGCGTGATGGGCTTGTAGAAGGCGTTCCGCGCGAAGGCCGACAGCGACATGTCGAAGATGCCGCCGATCAGCGCCTCGGCATCGCGTCCGTCCCACGCGACGACCTCGATGCCCTCCGACACGTCGGGCGCTTGCAACGCATCCAGCTCCGGCAATTGTGCCCGCGCCGACACATAGCGCGAGATCGGCGCGAAGCCGGCTGCGGCGAAGGCCATGGCATCGGTGGCGCCGCTGACCGGCTCGAGCGGGAAGGCCGCGGAGCCGTCGCTCTCGGTCACGAGGCGATAGGCGTGCCAGGTGTCGCCATCCATCGGACCGATGACCGCCTCGAAGCCTTCGACGGCAGCGCGGTCGGCGACGGAGCAAAGCAGAGCCGAGCCCGCCGCCTCCGAGGGCGAGCGGAACTGGCCGACGGCGAGCGTCCTCAGGCCGTTCCAGCGCGGCGCGTCCCGAAAGAGACGCCCGCTCGCCTCGCCGAGCATGACGGTCTCGGGGGTCGAGTTTTCGCTCATTCGTCCCTCCATCAGGTCACCGACATGGACACGTATCCGACGAGCGGGATGGCGGCTGCCAGGGCGGCCACCCGGGGGCTGCGGTAGCGATCGAACCACTGCGGACTGGCAAGGGTGAGGCTCGCCACCACGACGAGGCTCGCCAGCGCCCAGCCTCTGAGGTCGCCGAAGTGTCGAGAGGTCGCCACGTCCAGGCTGGCCACGAGATGGAAGAGCACCATCAGCAGGCCGACCGCCGCGGCCGCGATGCCGATTTTCCAGACTCTCGGGCTGCCGGCCAGCGTCAGGCAGACCAGCGCCGCGGTCACACCGGCGAAGGTCAGGTTGTAGAAGCCGATTGCCGTCGGCCCGCTGTACTCGCCGATGAACAGCCAGAACAGCGACAGCCCGACCAGCACGGCCAAATTGTCGAGATCGGGAAACGGGCTCCGCGTCGGCCGCGCCGCGCGCAAGGCGGCATGAGCGATGACGGCAAGCGCCGGCAATATGGCGTTGCCGGGCGAGGTGTATGAACAGATCAGGAAGAGCGCGACGGCATGGGCGCGGGCCGCATGCGGCGTGAGGCCGAGCGGCCGCCCGACCACGTGCATGAGCAGTACCACCGCCACGAATCCCGCTGCCAGGATCGCCAGCGCCAGCGGCGCGCTCGTCACGTGACCCGCGAGAAACAGATGAAGACCGACCGGCAGGAACAGATTGTCGAAGCCACGCCAGGAGTCCGCCTCGATGAGCGCGCCGAAGGCCGCGATGAGCAGGCCGAGCGTCACCACGTTGGCCCGCGGCACGTCGGTCATGAGCAGCAACAGCACCATGGCGACGATCCATGTCACCAGGAAGAAGACAGCGACGCCTTCGAGGCTCTTGCTGCCGGCCTCCACGGCGAACGTACGCCGGCCATAGGCGCTTCCCGCGAGCGCTGCCGCCGCGTCCGAGAGCGTGAGCACGGCCAGCGGCAACACGTAGAGGACGGCGTTGCCTTGCGAGCGCACGAACAGAAAGCCGATGGATAAAGCCAGCAGCATGTCGCCGTAGGACGCGCGCTCGACGCCGTGCACCGTCGAGCCGATGCCGCGCTCTGCCAGAGCCGGCAGGCGCAACACGATCATAACGACGAGAGTGACGCCGACGAGCAGCAGCACCGGCCAGCGGCTCTGAAACAGCAGCGGCAACAGCATGGCATAGGAGCCGGTCGCCACGTGCACGGCCTTACGCTGCAATTCCGCCGACCAGCCGAACCGATGACCGGCAGTCCGCACGCCCGCCATGACCGCAAGCAGTGCGCCGACGGAGCCGACGATGAGCGCGAGGTCGGCAAGGACGCTCATCCCACGACCTCCTCGACGACGAAATCCGAGTAGAAAAAGGCCTTGTCCTCAGCCTTCAAGCGATCCTCGTCCATCTGGCGACGCACGATGCGTGCGGCCAGATGCGCCGGCACGCGGCGCGGCACCATCATGTTCCAGTACACTAGGCGGGCGCCCGGATTGGCGGCAGAGAGCAGGCTCGCGTAGACCTCGGCAAAGACACCGGGCGACATGTACTCGAAGATGTCCGAGAGATTGAAGCCGTCGGCCTTCTCGCCCGTCGCCACGAAACGCTCGAGCGAACCCGACCGGATATCCAAGCGATCGAGCCGATCCCGGATCACGCCGAAATGCTCAGGCCGCCAGGCGAGCGGCAAGGCCTCTCGCTGCGCTCCGAGCAGGATGGCGGCGAGATAGGGATTGTCGACCGGATCGAGATCGACGACGGCATGCCTGATCCGGCGCGCCACGTGGGCCGCGACGCTTCCCTCGACATGTTCGAAGAAGGCGGCGTCACGGCCGAGCCGTCCCATCGCAAAGCGCGAGAAGAAGAGATTGAGGAGCAACCGCCAGCGCCACGTGCACCAGCGTTCGCGCAGAAAGGCCTCCCGCGCCTCGCGATCGCGACGCTCGAACACCGCCTCGACCGTCCGCCGTCCGTGCACGAGCGGCAGCAGGCGTTGCCGGAAGATGCGGAAGTAGCGCTCGAACTTGCCGACGCCGCCGAGGCCGAACGCCACAACCTCGCCGCGACGCGCGCGCCAGAAGGCGGCCGTCTCCGGCGGCAGGGTGGCGATCACGCGATCGAGCAGCGCGCCCCGGTCGGCGGCGGGCCGCGCGCCGAGCAGCGCCAGGAACGCGTCATGATCGAGCACGCGATACGCCCCGATGCGCGCCTCGAGGCAGGCGATCTGCGCCCGCGAGAGATCGACCACGACGACCCGTGCGGGATCGAGGGTCAACATCGCCAGGGCATTGTCACCAGCCGACGAGATCGACACCAGCGTGGCGCCGGGTCGGCTCGCAAGCCCCCCGACGAGCACGTCGGCATCCTCCCAGAGCTGGGCATAGCGGATATCGTCGAACGACGCTTTGCCGGCGATCTCGCTTGCCGCGGCGCTTCCCTCAGCCATGATGCCGCCTCACGCTCCCGCTGACGCCGTCGACCTCGATCTCGTCACCGGTCGCGAGCCACTGCGTCGCTCCCTTCACGCCGACGACGCAGGGGATCCCGAGCTCCCGCGCGACGATGGCCGAGTGCGACAGCAGGCTGCCGCGCTCCACCACGATGGCCGAGGCATTGGCGAACACCGCGATCCAGCCGGGATCGGTATGTCGCGCCACGAGGATCTCACCCGGCTCGAGCGCCTGCGAGCGCGGATCGGTGACGACGCGCGCCTTGCCGACGATGCGGCCCGCCGAACAGCCCGTTCCCATCCGCGCCTCGCCATTGCCGTCCGTGTCTGCGCTTCGCTCCGCGATCTGCGCCTCGGCCGATGCCGGCCGTCGGCATGCGACGGCGCCGGTGATCGTCACGCGCTCCGGCGGATCGGCCAGTGCGCGTCCTCGCGTCATCTCCGCCCGCCGGACCGCCACGAGCCCCTCGAGGTTGCTCGACACGCTGAACCCTTCGATGGCACCGAGCACCTCCTGGACCGTGAGCATCAGCACGTCGCCGGGCTCGGCTATGACCCCGTTCGCTGCAAGCTCCCGGCCCATGGCCATGAAGATGCGGCGCGCCCGGCCGAATACGCGCGTGCGCTCGAAGCGCAGGTTCTCGCGATCGCGCACGCGCGCCTTGGCAAGCGACAACGCCAGCCCGGCAATGCTGCGGCGAAGGGGACGCCCGGCGAACAGGGCCTTCAGCTTGGCCCCGGCGTCGATGGTCTGGCGCTCGAGCTGGGGCGGCCGCTCGGCAGCGGCGGCGATGGCCAGGAGAAGGGGCGTCGGGTCCTCGTCGAGCGTGGTGCTTTCGAGCTTCAGTTCCTCGGTGCAGCGATCACCGAACTTGGCGAGATAGCTGTCGATGCCGCCGCGAATACCGGGGTGCCCTGCGAGCGCGGCCAGACCGTCGCGCCGCAGCGCCGCCGACAGCCCCGGAGCGGCCGAGACCTCGCGGCCGAGCGCCGCGATGCGCTGTGCCGGCTCGGCGGAGACGATGTCGCCCTGACCGATCAGCACGTCGTTGTGGAGGGCCAGCCCTTCCGCTCCGAGCCACCTCTCGAGGAGCTTGCGCGAGGCGCCGAAGGCGATCATGCACAGGAAATCGTTGACCAGTGGCGCGTCCCAGCGGTCCAGCAACTCCGCCTCGATGCGTCTGTACTCGGCGGCGAGCGCCGTCAACGGCGCCGTCTCGAGATCGAGCGCGGCGCGGCCGAGGGCAGCATCGAGCCGGCGGTTGAAGTCGCGGATGGTCCCTTGCAGCCGCACCGCCGCCAGCGACATGCGCCATGCCATACGTGCGATGCGGCCCCATTCCGCCACGACCGACAAGCCGCGTGGGCGAGGCGGCGCCAGGCGATCGGCGATGTCTGCGGGCAGCGGCTCACCGACACCCATCATGGTCTCCATGTGGGCACGATTGCTTGCGAACCCCGGCAGCAGGGCCAGGCAGCGGTACCAGTTGATCAGGTTGTAGTAGACCCGGCCATCGAGCCGGCCCAGCATGTTGTCGAAGGCCGCCGCGTTGGCGCGCACGCGCGCCTCGGGCACGCCGAGCAGACCGACGAAGGCACGATAGACCCGCGCGTAGGCGTACTGCGCGAAGCTGTAGGTCAGCGGCGAGACGAGCCCTGGATAGCTCTCGACGATGTTGGAGTTGTCGAAGATCGTCACGGTTGCGTCGGGAAGCGGCGTCGCCGACAGGCGCGACGTGATGGGGCGCGTCTGCAGGACGTGGAGGCGATCCGCCTCAAAGGCCCACTCGATGTCCTGCGGCGCCCCCATGGCAGCCTCGATGCGCCGGGCCATGTCTGCGAGCCCGGCGAGGTCGCGCGCGCTCAGCGGTCCGTCGGCCTCGAGCGGCGCGCTCGGCACGCCGGTTGCCTTGTCGAGCGCATAGTCGACGCCGTCCACCTCGCCCGAGACCAGGCGATCGGCAAGCCCAGCCGTAGCGGAAACCACCATGCGGTCGCGGCGCCCGGCCACGGGATCGGCGGTGAAGACCACTCCGGCCGCTCGTGCCGGCACCATGCGTTGTACGATAACGGCCGGTGCACCATCGTTCGCGTCGAGAGCATGCTGGCGGCGATAGGCGACGACGCTCTCGGAGAATCCCGAGCGCCAGACCTCATGCGCCGCCGCCGGCACCTCCGCGACTGGGACGTTGAGGCGTGACAGGAACTGCCCCGCGTGCGAATGCGCTGCTCCGTCCTCCTGACGCCCCGAGGAGCGTACCGCGAACGGCCCCGGACCGAGGCTCGACAGTGCGCGCGAGAGATCGCCGGCCGCTTCCGGCTTGAGCCCGCTCTCGTCGAAGGCCGCCGGCGAGATGGCGAAGAACTCCGGTGGCGCGAAGCCCGCCGTCGCGAGGCGCGCCAGCGCCGCCGCCTTGCCGCCGACGTGCTCGACGTCGTGGGCCTCGCCCATGGCGTAGACGTATTTCATGCGCCGCCTCCCAGAGCGAGCGGCAGGAAGCCGGCCGTCGCGTAGCATGCGGCCACCCAGAGGCCGGCCACGAGATCGATGCGGGCCTGGCTGGCCGCGCTCGGGCGGCGGCGGAAGTCGCGCACGATCCGCAATGCGCCCACCAGCGCGGCCGCGGCAACAACAGCCGTAGCGACCAGCGTGCCGGTCATGGCTCCGACGCAGATCAGCAGCAGGGCGGACGTGGCGAGGCAGGCCGCGAGCACCGAGACGGCCCGCTCCAGCCCCCATAGCTTCGAATAGGTCTCGACGCCCATGCGTTCCTGCTCGGGCGCCATGATCTTGCGGCCGATCTCGAGGATGCAACCGTTGACGAAGCTGAGCAGCAGAAAGAGCCACAGTCCCGCCGGCGGGGACCCGGCCCGCGGCAGCCATTCGCACGCCGTCACGAACAGATCGATCAGCGGCATGATCAGCATGTGCGAGACGAGGTACACCAGCGGCCGCGCCTTGAGCCAGTCGGGCGCCCCGAACTCGACGGACATCAAGCCAAGCCACAGCCACACGCCCAGCAAGGGTACGGCGAGCGCGCCGTGATAGCCGGCGGCGAGCACCAGTGCGACAGGGGTGAGGCCAACGGCGATGGCGACGATGAGCCTGAGCGAGACGAGCCCGCGCGGAATCGGCCGCTCCGGCCGGAAGGCAGCGTCGTCCTCGCGATCCTTGACCTCGTCCGAGGCGCGCAACTGGGCGAAGATGATGAAGCAGACGATCCAGGCGACCGCATAGGCCGCCAGACCGGGCCGTGCGACACCGGCCAGAAAGGCCGAGACGTTGATGCTCGCAGCGCTGAACACCAGCAGCAGACCGAGCGTACGGACGAGCGGCAGCCGCTCGCTCTGGTAGATCCATAGACGCGCCGCGAGACCGAGCTGCGCCTCGCCAGACACTGCATGCATCAGCGCCTCCTTGCGAGCAGTTCGTGAGCCCGGGCGAAATGACCGGCCGCGATGGCGCCGATGATGGAGATTTCTCCGGCGAGACAGAGCACGGCCGCGACTTCCGCAAGCGCCGCGGCCTTGCCCGTGCCAGCGAGCCCGAGGATGGCCAGTCCCGCCGACTGGGACGGCAGTCCGGTTCCGCCGCCGACGCTGCCGACCAAGATATTGGGCAGCGTCACCGAGACGCGGAGATCGCCGTTGTGCCCCTCCATGCGCGTGTAACCCACGGCGGATTCCGCCACGCAGGCGGCGTCCTGGCCGGTCGCCAGGTAGAGCGCCGCGAGGCCGTTGGCATAGTGGCCCTGCGCGCCCATCTGACCGGACAGCAGCGCGCCGAGGTTCGCCATGCGGGCATAGTCCAGCATGCGTTCGACGGTGGTGTGCAGGCGACGCTCGACGAGCGCGCGCTCGAGCACCACGCTCGCCGTCACCTTGCGCCCGCGGCCGCGCACCATGCCGAGATAGGAGGCCTTCTTGTCGCCGGAGAGGTTCGCCTCGATGAACCAGTAGAGTGGCTTGACCGGCACATGGGCCACCAGATGCCGGCAAAGCGCGTCGGTCGCGATCGTGACCATGTTCTGGCCGGCGGCATCGCCCGTCTCGTAGCGGCAGAGCAGGAAGACGACATTGTCGTCGATGACAGGTTCGAGCGCCACGAGCTTACCGTGGCGTGTGGTCGACTCGGCTGCCGCCTTGAGAGCCGCCGCATTGCCTGCGACCCACTCGATGAAGAGGCCGGCGTCGAGGAGCGAGCCGAAGGCGAAGCCCGGGCTGCGCCAGACCCCATCGTGTGCGAGCGCTGCACTCGCGCCGCCGGCTGCCGTGATGATCTCGGCGCCTCGCGCATAGGACGCGACGAGCGCCGCCTCCGTCGTCGCCAGGGGCACCAGGTAATCGCCGTTGGCGTGCGTGCCGTTGATGCGCAGCGGCCCGGCAAGCCCGACAGGCAGCTTTACCGTCCCGATCATGTTCTCGATGTTTGCCGCATAGCGCGTCAGGCTGGCGCGCGTCGCCGGATCAGCGAGCGCAGCCTCATCATCGGCGCTGGCGGCGGTCTCTGCTCGCAGCCGCCGCCAGAAGGCCTCGACACTGCCGACCGTCGCGTCGCGCACGATCCGAAACCGTCGCGCCGGCGCCGTGCGACAGGCCAGTCGCTGTCGCAACTGGCCGTCGGTCGCACTCGCGCGCAACCGCTTGAGCATTTCCGCAACTGTCGCCGATATGAGCACGCAACACGCTTCCGATCGCTTCGGGAGCGCAAGGATATGATGCAGTGCTGAAGAAATTGGTCAGCGCGCCGTTAAGGCGCGCTCACCAGTCGTCCCATCCCGGGCCACGCTCCGGCGCGTTCCCCGGCCTTTGCCATCAAAACCCGTCGGCGGGGCGATCGAGGCCGAAGTGCGAACGCAGCGTCTCGCCTTCGTAGGCGGTGCGGAAGAGGCCGCGCTTCTGCAGGATCGGCAGCACCTCGGCGATGAAGGCGTCGAGCATGCCCGGCAGCAGCGGCGGCATCAGGTTGAAGCCGTCGGCGGCGCCGGAGTCGAACCAGTCGACGATGAGGTCGGCGAGCTGCTCCGGCGTGCCCGTGAACGTGAAATGACCGCGCGCGCCGGCGAGCTTGGCGAGCAGCTGGCGCAGCGTCGGCCGTTCGCGCTTGACCATGCCGACGATCACCTCCGTGCGGCTGCGCGCCGCCTGCACGTCGTCGGGATCGGGGAAGTCCTCGGGTGAGAGCGGCTTGTCGAGCGGCAGGTGCGAGAAGTCGTGCCCGCCGAAGCGGCCCGAGAGGCGCTTGCGGCCGACCTCGGGGTCGGCGAGGTTGTTGAGCTCGTCGGCGAGCTTCTGCGCCTCCGCGACCGTGCCGCCGAGCACCGCGCTCAGGCCCGGCAGGACCAGCACCTGGTTGGGCGCGCGTCCCTCCGTCACGGCATGCGCCTTGATGTCGGCATAGAAGGTCTGCGCCGTCGATTTCTCCATGTGCGCGGTGAAGATCGCCTCGGCGTGGCGCGCGGCGAAGCGCCGGCCCGTGTCGGAGGACCCCGCCTGCACCAGCACCGGCCGGCCCTGCGGCCCGCGCGGCACGTTGAGCGGCCGGTGACGGAATAGTACTTGCCCTCGTGATTGACGGGACGGATGCGGTCAGGCTGCGCGTAGCGGCCGCTCGCACGGTCGTCGAGGATGGCATCGTCGGCCCAACCGTCCCACAGCCCCTTGACGACCTTGAGATACTCCTCCGCCCGCTCGTAGCGCTCGGCGTGGCTCACCTGGCTCGTGTCGCCGAAATTGCCGGCCGCCTCCACCGCCCAGGTCGTGACGATGTTCCAGCCGACGCGCCCGCCGCTGATGTGATCGAGCGAGGCGTACTGGCGCGCCAGGTTGTAAGGCTCGGTGTAGGTCGTGGACGCCGTCGCGATCATGCCGATGCGCTTCGTCACCATCGAGACGGCGCCGATGGCGCTCACCGGCTCGAGCCAAGTGCGCGCCGCGCGCTCGATGTCGTTCCACAGCGAAAGCGTATCAGCGAGGAAGATGGAGTCGAGCAGACCGGCCTCCGCCTTCTGCGCCAGCTCCTGGAAATAGCGGATGTCGGTGAGTGGGTAGGCCGATGCCTGGGGATGGCGCCAGGAAGCCTCGTGATGCCCACGGCTCTGGATGAACAGGTTGAAGTGAAGCTGCCGTTTCATGTGCCTGCGCTCGTGTTTGCTTGCCATCGGAAATTCATCCGGACAACCGTATCTCGACGAGACCGCACTTGGCAAATTCTGAGCCTTGCAGGAGTGCCAATGCGGCAATCCTGCGGCAATTGGACCTTCGGGAGCCGCTCAGCGGACCCGGATGGCGATCACGGTCGTATTGTCCTGATAAGGATCGCCGCCACCCTCGACGGCGTCGAGCAGCCCGCTCACCACGGCCTCGACACCGCGCGACGCAGTCGCCCCGATCGTGCGGGTGATCTGCTCCTCGCTCAGCGTCTCGATGCCGTCGGTCGCCATGACGACGATGTCCCCAGGCTCTAGAGCGATCGCGTTCTCCGGCCGGTCGACCAACTCAATCGCGCTGCCCATCAGCGCCGAGCGCAGATAGTGGCGGCGCGGATCGGTCAGCGCCTCCTCCAGGCTCATCTTCCCCTCAGCGACCATCTCGTCGAGCATCGGAGCCAACGAGTGATCCTCGTTGAGAATGGCAAGCTGGCCGTCACGGAATACGAAAAGCAGGGAATCCCCGACACTGACCCAGCTCAGACCTTGCGGACCGATGATGGCGCCGATCAGCGTGCAGCCCATGCCCGACAGTCGCGGCTCGGCATGGATGCGCCGGGCGATCGCTTCATTCGCCTCCGCGAGCGCCACATCGAGGCGACGCGTAACAGGTCCGGCCGCTGCCGAGATGGCCCCGAGAAAGGTTTCGCAGGCCGTGCTGCTGGCGACGGCTCCGCCGACATGTCCGCCCATGCCGTCGGCAAGCACGGCGACGAGTTCGCCGGCGCTGCCTCCATTCGCCGTCTCCGTCGTGGCACTTGCCGACCAGACGGCAGCGGAATCCTCCTGATAGCTGCGGCCACCTTGTATCGACCGGCTCGCGTGTTCGAACATGGCGCGCATGCCACTTGATCCCTCGTTGCAGCCGGCATCCGTCGGCAGCCGTCACCCCGGCGGCGCGCCGCATGGGTGGCCTCCGGCAGCACGCTCCGGCCACCGGTTCCTGCCGCGATCCAGGCCTCGGCAAGAGGCCGCTCGCCCCGCGCCTAGCCGTCTCGCGAGGCCACGGTCATGCCACTGCGCGCTCGATCCGTAATGGAGGTAGCAACACCTGCCCCGATGTCAACGGGGCACAGAGTACAACTCCTGTCACTCCTTGAGCTCGGTCAGCTCGGACCAGTCGAACTCCGACCCGCAGAACGGCACGAAGACGAGCTGGGTGCGGCCCATCGTAATGACGTCCATGGCTGTCAGCTCCACCGCTGCCGTCGGCTTTTTGTCGTTGATCTGCACGACGTTGGTCTTGGCGAGGTTCGGCACGAACAGGTACTTGCGGTCGCTCGAGTCGTAGCGGATATAGGCCTGCTCGGCCGTCGAGATCGACTCGTCGCCGAAATCGATCGGAATACGCTGCGAGGACGAGCGGCCCACCGTGTTGTTGCCCTCGAAGATCGGCCGATAGGCGCCGAGGCCCGGCCCGCCGATGACCACCAGCCAGGCGACCACCGGATCCTGATGGAACTGAGTGCGTCCGAGCTTCTGCTTGCCGCGGATCAACTGCGTGCGTGGCTGGGCGTCACCACCCCGTCCGAGTGCCGACGAGCGCAGCGACCGCGACACCGGCAGCTCCTGCGGCTCGGCGGCGGCGCGCGGCCGTTGCGAGGCTTCGGGCTGGATCGGCGCCGCAACCGGCGCTGGCGCCCGCTCGCTGCGGACCGGCACGGGCTGAGCCACGGCCATCGGCTCGACAGGGGCGGGCAGCGCCGGGCGTTCCGGCACGCCGGCCTCGCTCTTGCTTTCCGGTCTGCGGGCCGGGCGTCCCGTCGGCTCCTCCGAGACCGGGTCAAGCGTGTGCTCGCCGCGGCTGGCAGCCGCCAGGGCATCCTGCAAAGTCCCGAGGAAGCGATTGCGGGGCTTGTCCGCTCCGCCTGCTGCACCACCCTTGGCTTTGCGATCGTCTTCGGCCATGTCAAACCTCCCAGCCTGATGTTCCGCCACGCGCGACTGCCGCGGCGGCCTGCCCTGCAATTCCCTCGTCGCGCCGGCCTCGTAGAGTGGGCCGGCGTCCGGCCTAAGCCGGCGACGTCTCGAACCTCATCTTGACGTCACCGATCTCGATCACGTCGCCCTTCCGCAACGGCGCCTCGAGCACCTGAGCGCCATTGACCGCGACGCCGTTTCCATCGCTGCCACTCAGGTCCTTGATGGCGTACTCATCATCGGGGGTCCAGTAGATCAGAGCGTGGTAACGATGGACGGAACGATCCTCGAGACGGATGTCGTTCTCCCGATGCCGCCCGACGCGAATCATGCGGCGATGAAGCGGCAAACGTGTGGCATCGCCGCCATCGCAGGCGAGCCAGGCCTCGTCCGGCGTCAGCGAGGTGCACCGCATCTCCATCTCGGGCAGGCGGGCCGCTCTGCGCCGCGCTGCCGTGCGCCGGCGCCATGAGCGGGTCATGCCGACCACGAGGCCGGGCAGCCCCATCATCACCAGGACAGCCAACAGGCCCAAGCCGACGACGAGCAACGGCGTGTGTCCGTACTGCCGCTCGAGCTGCTGGCGCCAGACCTGCCATTTGCTGGCGGCACCGGCTGCGACCGGCGTTGCGGAGGCCAGCCCGCCCGGCTCGCGGTCCCCCGCAACCGGACCGGCAGCGTGCGCGGGGGTCGCTTGAAGGCTGGCAGGCCACCACGAACCACAGGCCGCGAGCGCACCCAAGCCGCAGAGCAGCGCCGAAAGCAGCACTGTCACGACGATCGTCGGGGTCTTTTCAGTCCTGCGCATGGCGGTGCGCCCCAGGATGGCTCATCCGCTCATGCCTTCCGACCGCGGCAAGATGATGACCACCGATCGCAGTCTCGCTTCCGGATTTTGCGGCCGTGCGCGCGGCCGGCCTCATTCTTCCGCCACATTGTGGCCCGAACACTCCCATTCGTGCTTCGGGGACGCACGGCACTGAGGACGGCGCGCGCTCAAGGGCAGTGCATGCTGGGCGCGAATCATCATCTATGCACCTGGACTTCCCGAGGCTGTAGCGAGATGGAGCTGGAAAACTGCGGAAGATGGTGTGTCGTATGTCCATCGCACACGTCGGATGGAATGGCCGATGACCAATCTCCTGGCCCTCGCCCCAGGCACGACCCTCGTCGGTGACTATCGCATCGAGCGCGTCCTGGGCGCCGGCGGGTTCGGCATCACCTACCTCGCCGAGGAGATCGCCCTCGCGCGCCGGGTCACCATCAAGGAATACTTCCCGTCCGATTTCGCGGCCCGCGAGACCGGCTCGTCCGTCGCCTGTCCGCGCTCGCGTGATTCAAGCGAGGACTATGAATGGGGCCTCGAGCGATTTATCGACGAGGCGCAGGCGCTCGCCAAGTTCGATCACCCGCACATCGTTCGCGTCTATCGCTATTTCCGTGCCAACAAGACGGCGTACATGGTCCTGCACTTCGAGGAAGGGCAGAGCCTGAAGATGTGGCTGAAGTCTCTCGCGCGGGCCCCGCGCCAGAGCGAGCTCGACGCCATTATCGCGCCGCTGCTCGATGCCCTCGAGATCATCCACAAGGCCGAGTTCCTGCATCGCGACATCGCGCCC
>JAGRKR010000744.1 GCA_020442225.1 Hyphomicrobiaceae bacterium
CGCCTTGATCTCGACCAGAACCTCACCCTCGCGGGGGCCCTCGAGATCGACCTCGACGATCTCCAGCGGCTTGGCTTTCTCGAAGGCGACAGCAGCGCGGGTCTTCATGATGCTCTCCTCGGGACGGCGAAATTTGTGGTCGGCGCACAATATGTCAGCAGTTCAGTCCGTGGGAAACCCCGGCGAGGCATCGACGTGGCCCGGAAAACGAGAACGGGGCGCCCCGGCCGGGGGGCCCCGTCTCAGTCAGTTTCGGTGCGGAGGCCCGCTTGTCGGGCCGCCGCTGCCGCTCGTGGTGAGGCGCCTAGTGGCGGCCCCAGACCTCGACGGTGGCCTGGCCCCGGAAGCTCGGGCGCGAGCGATAGACCATCTGCACTTCGCGGATGATGCGACGATCACCCCTGAGGTCGATGACGCGGGTCTCGCCCGGCGCCTTGATCATGCGACGCACCGGGATGTCCTGCACCTCGCCATTTCCGAAAACGACCTTGAGATCCATCATGTGAATGTCGTTGCCGCGCACGCGAAGCTGGACCGCGCGGAAGCGGCCCTCGCGCCGGCCGACACGGATGACGTCGCGATCGACGGCGAAGCCGACCTTCTGAGCGCCGAGCATCTCCCAGCGTCCTTGGCCGCGCTGCGCGGAGGCGAGTTCAGGGAGGAGCGTGGCGGCCGCAAGCACTGCGAGCGCCGCGAGAAACGTTCTGCGAAGCATGTGAGACCACTCCGATGTGTCTGTTTTTTTTCACGTGCCGATCCGCTGTCTTTTTTCTTGCCGATCGGCCATCGAGCAGGCGGACGCTAGCGGGAATAGGGTGAACCCGTCATGAACAGGTCCGCGCCGCCATTCGGACCTGCGACGGCAGCGTTCGTCCGCAATTGCGGCGGACTGATGACACTGCCAGAGCACCTATGGAAACACTGGTGTCGCCGGACGGCGCGTGGTCCGGGCGCGCGCACGCTCCATCTTCGACGGGCATCGTGAGCTGCACTGTCGCGGCCCTGCACAGGCTGTTCCATCGAAGCCGGCGCCCGTCTAGTACCGCCCCCAGACGCGCACGAGCGCCTCGCTCCCTTCTGGCGTCCTGCGCGACTCTGGCGATACCGCGATACGGATTACCGCAAGCCCTGCGGGAACGTCGTCGACATCGAAGGTCTGCGGAACGGGACCTGTCCCGGACGGCTTGGATGTCTGGCGCTTCTGGCGGGTGCCAGACGAACCGACCAGCTCCACCGCAGCGATCACCACGCCGTGCGGCTCGGGCGTGATCCGCAGCCGGCGCAGCCTGCCGACGCCGCGCGCCACGGGGAACTCGGCCCAGACGAGGTCCTTGCTTCCAGGGAGCGGTGCCGCCGCTACTTCGCCCGCCGACAGCAGCACCCAGCCGGCGTTGTGCTTCGGCCCTTCCCCAGTCGGCGTTGCCCAGCCGTCCGCAAGCTCCGCGAGCAGCCGCACACGGCCGGCGCCAGCATGTCGAACATCCGCCGTCGTGACTGCCTCGACCCGCGCAACGAACCGGCTCGGGTCGACGCGCAGCCAGTCCAGCACCTCCCGGCGGTCGGCGCGGCGGTCTGGCGCTACGGTTTCGCGCACGCCATCGGCGTAGACCATCGTCAGCGACGTCAGGACGCCCCGCGCCACCCCGCTCGGCAGATCGAGCTTCATGTGGCGGAACTTGGCGAGCCGCGGCGGCAGGATCAGCGTCAGGGCCCGCGACGATCCCGATTGACCGGCGGCAGCAACGAGTGTGTGCGCCAACGGCGGGGGCCGGGCTGCCATGGCTCCGGCCGGGCTTTGCAGCCCCCAGACTTCGAGCCTTCCGCCGGACCGCGCCTGCCTGTCGCCCGCCAGATGCAGTTCGAGCCGGTCGATGAAACGGCCCGTCGGCCTCACGTCCAGCGGCCGGGTCCGCTCGCCGGCGCGCAGCTCCACGCTCATGCGCTCGTCATGCACGCTGCCGTCGCCATACGCGATGACGGCACGCGTGAGCGTCAAAGGCCTGCCGGCAACAACGACACGAACCGCCCGAAACGTCCCCTGCGCGGCCTTGAGGTCCAGCCGATAGGGCGACGGCGCGGATGTCAGCGGCGCACGCATCAGCAGCACCCAGCGATCGCCCTTGCGGGGGGACTGCGCCACGGCTCCGCCCGCCACCACGACCGACAAGGCCAGAACGAGGCATATCGCGAGGAACCGGGACTTTGCGCTCATTGTTCGGGCCTTCTCGGGCAGCAGAAGAGCCGGCGCACCGGCCGGACCGGACATGGCACGGCGGCCGGAATGAGGCTGTACGGATTTACGCTGTTTAGAGTCAGTTGTCGCATTTTCTGACTTCGATCGTGATGTCCGCCTTGTAATGCCCGGCCGCCTGATCAATTAATATTATCCGATCTCGCGCGTATCCGTAGTTCCATAGCGTTCGGTGTCGATCGTGATGCGTTTTTCGTTTGTCGACGGCAATGGCCATGTCACCAGCACAGATTCGCCCGCGCCGTCAGCCCCGTCGGCCCATGCAGCCGGCTCGCTGGAGAGCCTGCTCGGGGGCGTCGCCAACGAGCTCAGGCAAGCCATCGTCGGGCAAATCGGCCATCGCTGTCATGTATGGCTTCCGGCCGATGCGCCCAGTGTGACGATGGCTGCGGCCATCTATCGGCTGGTCGCCCACCTGACCGCCAAGCAGTACAATCTGCACTACACCGTCGCCGGCCGCACCTCGACCTTCGCGGCGCTGAGCTTCCAGGCCTTCATCGAGCGCCTTGGGGACATCTGCGAGCCCCCGCCGCTCCATCGGGCTGACGACTACCGGAGCGTGCGCTGTAGCCTCGAACGCCTCGACGCACGAAATCCCCTGCTGCCGCTCTTCGACGGATGGCGCGTGTCGGGCGGGCGCTTCGACCGCGCGACGATGCTGTCGCGCCTGCAGGGGCCGCTGTCCAATCGCTATATCATCGCCACGCCCGAGAACGGCGCCGGCCTGCTTCGGCTGCAGGAGATCGGCACCGGCTACTGGCTGGTGGACAAGAGCTGGCGTGCGCGCCTGCCGGGCAACAACCTGCTCGACCAGCCGGACTATTACTATGCGCAGAACGTCGTCAACGACTACCGGCTGGCCCTGCTGGAGAACACACCGATCCTGCAGTCGGTGGACGCCTACCTCGAGGTTCGGGGTAAAGGCCGGCGGCGGGGTCGGTATCACCGTCTGGTGATACCGTTCGAGGACCGCCGCGGTGAGCGCCTGCTGTTAAGCAGTTCGTTTCTCGATGACAGCATCGACCTTCGCGGCGGCGCGGGCCAGATATCCTGACAGGTCGTCCTGCAACTGGTCCGGGCGCATCCACACAAACGCGAAGCGTGCATCGCCGCGCGTCGAGCCGGTCCAATCGAGTGCCCAGTCGATGTTGGTGAAGCCGTTCCAGTTGGAGCTGTTGCGCGCCTTGAACAAGGCCTCCGTCACGAACCCCGTGGTGAAGTCGCTGCGCCAGCGGGCATAGGCATAGGCGCGAGCCAGACGCGAGAGAATGCCGGACAGCCCGAGACCGCGGAACTCCGGATGGAACCAGCCGGCCCCGACGAACACCACCCGCCCGGATACCAGTCGCGTTGCCCGCGCGGTCACGGCGCACGTCTCACCGGCAGCCTTCCAGCGGTCGGGCTCTCCGTAGAAAAGCTTTAGGGACCGAGCCCCTTCCTCAAAGGTCGTATCGGACCAATGGAAGAGCCGCGCCGCGATCGACGTGACGCCCCGGCCGCTGGAATCGTACCCGATGAAGGCGAGCCCGTCCTCCGGCGCCACGCCGCCGCGCTCCTGATCGAAGATCGACAGGACGGGCGCCCAGGTCTTGCGGTTTTCCTCATTGAGCCGCTTGAGCGTGTCGAACCCGGCCACGGTGAGCGAAACGCCACGCGCCAGAGCTTGCTGCTCCGCATTGGCGATGAACGCTCGAAGAAGACCGCCGTCTCCGTGATCGAATTCGAGATTGCTCAGCAGATTGACACTGGAAAGTGGCTGAGGCTGCATAACGCGCTCCTAAGAAAAGTTGACGCACCGTGGGCGAGCAACTTTAATTAGAGCGCTTACGGATTGCCAGTGCGCCATTGGGCAAATTCCCCCTATGGCTCCGGCTTCCGGAAGCAGCGCTTGATCCGCCTGCGGCAGCGATCCGGCGCTCCCGCGCCCGCCCGCCCGGCGGACGCGGCCGGACAACGGTGGCGTGATTCGGGAGAGCGCCGGGAGCGG
>JAGRKR010000008.1 GCA_020442225.1 Hyphomicrobiaceae bacterium
AGCATGATGTCGTTGGCGTAGGAGCGGGCGCCGCGGCTCACCTGCATGATGACCGGGCTGTCCGTCGCCCTGGCCGCCGCCATGATGGCGAGGCCCTGCTCCATGTTGTTGATGTTGAAGGCCGGCACGCCGTAGCTGTGCTCGGCGGCGTGATCGAGAAGCTGCCTCAGCGTGATGCGTGCCATGCCTCACCTCTCTGTGTTTTGCCGCCGGCTGTGGCGGCACCGTCAGCCCGCGCGGCGAGCCCGCTCGACCAGGCGAATGATCATTGGCGTCAGGATGAGCTGCATCGCCAGATCGAGCTTGTCGCCGGGGATCACGATCGAGTTGGCGCGGCTCATCCAACTGCCGGGGATCATGGTGACGAGATAGGGGAAGTCGATGCCGCGTGGGCTGCGGAAGCGGATCACCACGAGCGACTCGCCTGCCGTCGGTATCCAGCGCGCCACGAACGGGTTCGACGTATCGACCGTCGGCACGCGCTGAAAGTTGACATCGGTTTCGGAGAACTGCGGGCAGATGACGTTCACATAGGCCGTCATGCGCCTGAGGATGGTGTCCGTCACGGCCTCGGTCGTGTAGCCTCGCGCGGCACGGTCCCGGTGGATCTTCTGGATCCATTCGAGNNAGATTGATGACCGGCACGACCCCGATCTTCAGGTCGGCCCAGCGCGCGATGTCGACGGCGGGCGTGCGCACTGCACCGTGGAGCCCCTCGTAGAACAGCAGCTCCGAACCTTCGCCGATCTTGCGCCAGTCGGTGAACTGGCCCGGCGGCATGGCGTGCACGACAGCCTCCTCGTCGCTGTGGACGTAGGTGCGCGAGCGGCAACGGCCGGTTTCCGCATAGGCCTTGAACTGCGCCTCGAGCTCGTCGAGCAGGTTCGCTTCCATGGAGAAATGGCTGAACGTGTGATCGCCAGCGGCGATGCGGCGCTCCATCTCGGCCTTCATGGCCGCGCGGTCGAAGCGGTGGAAGGCATCGCCTTCGATCATTGCGGCCTCGATACCTTCGCGCCGGAAGATCTGCTCGAAGGTATGGCGGACGGTGCTCGTGCCGGCCCCGGAGGAGCCGACCACCGAGATGATGGGATGGTTTGCCGACATGGGCGGCCTCCTCAGGCCCGGAACAGGCTGCGCTCGGCGAAGAGCGGAGCCTTCTGACGCTGGTATGCCGGCTCTGTGTGGTAGTCCCTGATGCGCTGGACCTTCTCCGCAGAGCCGAAGATCAGCGGCGTGCGCTGGTGCATGTCGGCCGGCGTCTTGTCGAGGATGCGGATCTCGCCGTCGATCGCCACACCGCCCGCCTGCTCGGTCAGCAGCGCGATGGGGGCTGCCTCGTAGAGAAGCCGCAGCCGCCCCCTCTCGTAGCCCTTGCGCCGATCTGCGGGATAGAGGAACACGCCGCCGCGCGCGAAAATGCGGTGCGTCTCGGCCACCAGCGAGGCGATCCAGCGCATGTTGAAGTCTTTGGCGCGCGGACCGTCCTTGCCGGCAACGCAATCGTCGATGAACGTGCGCACCGGCTCCGGCCAGTGGCGATAGTTCGAGGTGTTGATCGCGAACTCGCGCGTCGCCGCGGGGATCGTCAGGCCCGCCCCCGCCAGCACGAACGCGCCGCTCTGTGGATCGAGCACGTAGAGATCGACGCCCTCCCCGGTGGTCAGCACCAGCGCCGTGTGCGAGCCGTAGACGAAGTAGCCGCTGGCAATCTGCTCGCGGCCCGGACGGAAGAACGAGGCCGTCGCCCCGTCGCGGGAGACGGGATAGATGGAGAAGATGGTGCCGATGGAAACGTTGACGTCGATGTTGGACGAGCCGTCGAGCGGATCGATGGCGAGCGCCAGC